>NZ_JBJXIB010000191.1:0-7003 GCF_046115965.1 Janthinobacterium sp. CG_23.3
TCAACACCGCGCTGGTCGAGGCGGACGAGTGGCGTGCCCCATAGACTACCCCCACGCCCGCGTCACTTTCCCCCCCCCCCCCCCCCCGCCACCGGCCGCCGCGGCGCCGGCCCAGAAGAAGCTGACCGCTCCGGCCGGCGACGATTGGGAGGAGTTCTAAGCGTTACCGGCGCGCCGCCACGCGAACAGCGATTCGGACGTGGCGGCGCGGCAAAGCCATGGCGGCAACCGCAGCAAGGCATTGATTTGCAAGTTTAAAAAGGTAATACAGATGCCGCATAATAAAACGGACACCGTCAAAGAATTTGATTTTACCGGCAAGGACTTCGAACGGGTCCGCGCCATGATTTACAAGCGGGCCGGCATTGCGCTGGCCGACAGCAAGCAGGAAATGGTCTACAGCCGGCTGGCGCGGCGCCTGCGCGCCACCGGCATCCACTCCTTCGTCAAGTACCTCGACGACCTCGACGCCGGCCGCCTGGGCGACGAGTGGGAGGCGTTCACCAACGCCCTGACCACCAACCTGACCTCGTTTTTCCGCGAGTCGCACCACTTTCCGCTGCTGGCCGACCACTTGAAAAAGATCGGCGGCCCGGCCACGATCTGGTGCTCGGCCGCCTCCACCGGCGAGGAGCCGTATTCGATCGCCATGACCGCCTGCGAGGCCTTCAACACGCTGACGCCGCCGGTGACGATCGTCGCCACCGACATCGACACCAACGTGCTGGCGGCGGGCGCCAGCGGCGTCTACACGCTGGACCGGCTCGACAAGATGGCGCCGGAGCGGGCCAAGCGCTTTTTCCAGCGCGGCAAGGGCGAGCGCGAGGGCATGGTGCGGGTGCGCCCCGAATTGCGCCAGCTGATCACCTTCAAGCAGCTCAACCTGCTGGCCGACGGCTGGCCGCTGTCGGGCCAGTTCGACGTGATTTTCTGCCGCAATGTGATGATTTATTTCGACAAGGCGACCCAGCGCAAGATCCTGGCGCGCTTCGTCCCGCTGATGAAGCCGGACGCGCTATTGTTCGCCGGCCACTCGGAGAATTTCTTGTATGTCTCGGAGTCGCTGAAACTGCGCGGCAAGACGGTGTACGAGTTGGACGAGCGCGGCGCCGGCCACAAGACGTCCCCGCATCGAACATGAGAATAGACTATGAGCTTAGATTCCAAAGACCAGTTTGCCACCAACGTTTATTACGATAGGACGTTCGACTGCGACGCCGCCAAGATCCTGCCGGGCGAATACTACTTCACCAACAAGGACATGCTGATCGTCACGGTGTTGGGTTCCTGCGTGTCGGCCTGCATCCGCGACCGGGTCAGCGGCCTGGGCGGCATGAACCACTTCATGCTGCCCGACGGCGGCGGCGACGCCAGCAGCCCGGTGTCGGCCTCGATGCGCTACGGCACCTACGCGATGGAAATCCTGATCAACGACTTGCTCAAGGCCGGCGCCCGGCGCGAGAACATGGAGGCCAAGGTGTTCGGCGGCGGCGCGGTGCTGCGCGGCTTCACGGCGATCAACGTCGGCGAGCGCAACGCCGCTTTCGTGCTCAGTTATCTGCGCGCCGAGAAGATGCGCGTGGTGGCCGAGGACTTGAACGACATCCACCCGCGCAAGGTGTATTTTTTCCCGCGCACCGGCAAGGTGCTGGTGAAAAAATTGATGCAGACCCACAACGACACGCTGGTCAAACGCGAGCAAGACTACGCCAAGCGCCTCAAGGTGCAGCCGGTCGGCGGCGAGATCGAGTTGTTTTAACACAGCGGTATTAATGACCAGGGCCAGGCCCGGAAAGTAGGCAGTATGAAGATCAAAGTCCTGATCGTGGATGACTCCGCGCTGATACGCAGCGTGATGAGCGAAATCGTCAACAGCCAGCCCGACATGGAGGTCGTCGGCGTGGCGCCCGACCCCTTGGTGGCGCGCGAGCTGATTAAACAAACCAACCCGGACGTGCTGACGCTCGACGTCGAGATGCCGAAGATGGACGGGCTCGACTTCCTGGAAAAACTGATGCGGCTGCGGCCGATGCCGGTGGTGATGGTGTCGTCGCTGACCGAGCGCGGCTCGGAGATCACCATGCGCGCGCTGGAACTGGGCGCGGTCGACTTCGTGACCAAGCCGAAGATCTCGATCCAGAGCGGCATGCGCGAATACACCGAGATGATCGCCGACAAGATCCGCGCGGCCTCGAAGGCGCGCATCCGCGCCCGCACGCTGCCGGTGGCCGGCGAGGCCGGCGCGACGCCGCTGCCGGCGCTGCGCAACCCCTTGACGTCGAGCGAAAAACTGATCATCGTCGGCGCCTCCACCGGCGGCACCGAGGCGATCCGCGAATTCCTGATGCAGATGCCGTCGGACTGCCCCGGCATCCTGATCACCCAGCACATGCCGGAGGGCTTCACGCGCTCGTTCGCGCGGCGCCTCGACTCGCTGTGCAAGATCTCGGTGCAGGAGGCGGCCGGCGGCGAACGCGTGCTGCCGGGCCACGCCTACATCGCGCCCGGCCACTCGCACCTGACCTTGACGCGCAGCGGCGCCAACTACATGACCAAGATCGACCAGGGCGAGCCGGTGAACCGGCACCGGCCGTCGGTCGACGTGCTGTTCCGCTCGGCCGCGCTGGCCGCCGGCAAGAACGCGGTCGGCGTGATTTTGACCGGCATGGGCAAGGACGGCGCCGCCGGCATGCTGGAAATGAAGCAGGCCGGCGCGTATAATTTCGCCCAGGACGAGGCCAGTTGCGTGGTGTTCGGCATGCCGCGCGAAGCCATTGCGTTGGGCGGCGCGCACGAGGTCGGCGCGCTGACGGCGCTGCCGGCCATGGTGCTGGGATACCTGGCCAAGCACGGTATGCGCGCTTTGCGTGTGTAAATCAGCTTTCATGCGTTTTTACGCGACTTTGTTCGCCTAAGGGCAACGAAAATGCTATCCTACAAACTGCTGCCGTAGTGCTGGCGTACGCGCCGGCATTCATGTCGCCTTATTAATAAACCGCTAGAGAAACAACGGAGTAATTCATGGCTGATCCAAAGATGAAATTTTTAGTTGTTGACGATTTTTCGACAATGCGTCGCATTGTCCGGAATCTGTTGAAAGAACTGGGTTACGCCAACGTTGACGAGGCAGAAGACGGCGTCATGGGCCTGGCGAAACTGCGCGCGGAATCGTTCGACTTCGTCGTGTCCGACTGGAACATGCCGAACATGGACGGGCTGACGATGTTGCAGCACATTCGCGCCGACCCGGCGCTGGCCAAGTTGCCGGTGTTGATGGTGACCGCCGAAGCGAAAAAAGAAAACATCATCGCCGCCGCCCAAGCCGGCGCCAGCGGATATGTGGTCAAGCCGTTCACGGCCGCCACGCTGGACGAGAAGCTCAACAAAATTTTCGAAAAACTCGAAAAAGCCGGCGCCTGACAAAACCCCGGCGATGCGTCGTTCGCGCGCCGGCGCACTCACAACCAAGCAAGGGCAAACAGCCGGGGTCAGACCTCCAGGGTCCGACCCCAGGGTTACGCCGTTGGCGTTGATGACGTCTGCGCCGACGCCGCGTAAAGACGACACGGCCAGGCGCGGCCTCATCGCGCCCGCGTCGGCGCGATAGCCGCGTCCCTTCTGATGCTTTCACGCAATATTGAGGCTGCCGGGCTACCTGGGCCGCAGGTGTGGTGATACACTCGTCTTGCTCGCACATTGCGCGTGCCACACTTTAGCCTACCCGAGCCGCCGCCATGCACCAAACCAATTTCATCGTTCGCGAACCGCTGCTCGATCCGAAGCAGCGCGTCATTGGCTATGAGTTGTCGTGGCAGCAAAGCGGCGCGGCCGCCTCGACCGACGCCCAGCTCGAAGAGCTGATCGGCTTCGTCGCGGCGCAACTGGTCGACGACGAACGCGGCTGGCTGCTGCGCGACAAACTGCTGTTCCTCGACGCGGTGCCGGCGATGCTGTCAACCGACGCGCTGTTCTCGATGCCGCCCGAATTCACCGTGTTGAGCATTCGCAGCGCCGAACTGCACAACCGCGACACGCTGGCGGCGGTGCGCGGCCTGCGCGCCGGCGGCGTCGGCATCTCGCTGCGCGAGGCGCCGGCGGCGCTGCTGAGCAAGAACCTGGCGGCCATCGCCTCCTACGTCGAGGTGCGCTTTACCGGCGCCGACGTGGCGGCGCAGGCGCGCGTCTTTTCCGCCTTAAAACAATCGTCGGTGCGCATGGTGGGCCGGCCGGTGGCGACCTGGGCCGACTTCGACGCCTGCGCCGCGCTCGGGCTGGACGCCTTCGTCGGCAAGCTGCACCTGACGCCGCGCGGCGGCGACGCGCCGGTGAAGGGCATGAACCCGGCCCAGACCATCATCTTGCAACTGATGCAGATGGTGAACCAAAACGCCGACATCAAGCACCTCGAAAACGCCCTCAAGCGCGACGCCGCGCTGTCGTACAAGCTGCTGCGCTTCATCAACTCGGCCAGCTTCGGCCTGGGGGCGGAGGTGCAGTCGCTGCGCCAGGCGCTGGCCTTGCTGGGCTACGCGCCGCTGTACCGCTGGCTGACCTTGCTGCTGGCCACCGCCAGCACCAGCGGCTACTCGCCGGTGCTGATGGAGACGGCGGTGGTGCGCGGGCGCCTGGCCGAGCTGCTCGGCGTTGGCGCGCTCGGCAAGCACGAGGCGGAAAACCTGTTCGTGGCCGGCATGTTCTCGCTGCTCGACCGCCTGCTCGGCCTGCCGATGAAGGAAGTGCTGGAAACCATCCAACTGCCGTCCGAGGTGGTCGAGGCGCTGCTCACGCGCGGCGGCAAATACGGCCCCTATCTGGCGCTGGCCGAAGCCTGCGAACTGAACTCGAACCTGGTGTCGTCGCTGGCCGCCTCGCTTAAATTCAGCCCGCTCGACGTCAACAAGGCGCACCTGTCGGCGCTGGCCTGGGCGCAAAGCATCGCCACCTGAAGTGGCCGCGGCGCTTGCCGCCAGCGCGGCGCAGGCGCGCCGATAGCGCCATCCCTGGCCCCATCTCCCGCCGTGTATCGCCTTGATAGCGCATTCCCATAACGTAACTATTTGTTCCTGATAGAATCGAATTGACGTATATAATTCACATCGAATTATTATTTTGATAAAATCGGCATCGAAACCTGCGCCGGCACGTGGACGGGCGACTATTCGGGCGCCGATGCGGGTAACTGCAGCGTGGATATCTCCGCGTCCGGCGTCGTGAGCGGTTCGTGCTTCTCCGGCCAAGGCGGGGCGTTTGCCGTCAACGGCACCGTCGACGCGCAAGGCAACCTGGCGTTCAAGCTGAGCGTGAGCGGCGTTGCCAGCGCCACCTTCAACGGCAATCTCGATTCGCCGCTGGCGATGGGCGGCACCTGGGCTACCGGCGGGGGATTGTCCGGCGCCTGAAACCTGAGCCACTACTAAGCCGGAGCGGAACCCTGCCGCGGTGCGGCGGGCCGGGGCTCAGACGGAAAGAAACACGTACCGGCGGAAGGCCGCATCCGACCCCCGCGTCCGGTCCCGTTATATAGGACGTTTGCTCATTCGTCCGACCACAGCTTGCCGCCGGTGGCCCAGTGCTCGCGCTTGATTTCATGGATCAGGATGTCGACCGATTCCGGCGCGGCGCCCAGGGTTTTGACGGTGGCTTCCGTGACGGCCAGTACGAAGGCGCGTTTTTGTTCCAGGGTACGGCCTTCGAACAGTTGAACGTTAATGGTCGGCATAGTTGCTTCTTCTAAGTAAGGGGATCAGGTACGGTATGGGGAGCCGGCGGCGTCCAGGCGACGCAACAGGGAAGGCCACTCGAGCACGCCGTCAGGCGAACCGTCGCCCACCAGTTGCGCATGGGCTTTCAGGCACATGGCTTCCGACGGCTGGCGCAGCGGCACCATCGCTGCTTGCGCGCGCAGTTGTACATCGCAGCCCCGGTCCAGGGTTTCCATCAGCACGAACGCTTCGGGAATGGTGCGGCCCACGGTCAGGCTGCCGTGGTTGCGCAATAGCATAGCGTAACGGGGGCCCAAGTTGCGCACCAGGCGCTCCTGCTCGTCTTCCGTCATGGCAATGCCTTCGTAGTCGTGATAGGCCAATTCGCCGTAAAAACGCAGTGCGTACGGCGACAGCGGCTGCAGGCCGGTATCCTGCATCCCGACGGCAATGCCGGAAAGGTTATGCAAATGCATGACGCAGGCGGCGTCCGGACGCGCCTTGTGCACGGCCGCGTGCAGGCGGAAGCCGGACTTGTTCACCGTATATGGCGACTGGCCGTCGATGTTGCCGTCGCTGTCGACCTTGACCAGGTTTGACGCCGTGACTTCATTGAAGCGCATGCCGAACGGGTTGATCAAGTAACGACCCGGTTCGCCGGGTACGGCGGCTGAAATATGCGTGTAAATACCGTCGTCCCAGCCGTACAGCGCGCATAACTGATAGCACGCGGCGAGGTCGATGCGGGTTTGCCATTCGGTGGGGGAGGTGATGCCGGGGCGGACAAGTGCGGCCTGGCCGGGTGTCGAAAATGTGTCCATGGCCCCAGCGTAGCAGGCAAGGTAGAAGTTATTATATGCCTGTTTATATGAGTGATATTCTAATCCGGACATATTGCGACCTGCCGCAGCGGCTCTGCTCACGCCCCGACTGCAAATGCGCATCGGGCTCGGAGCGCTGACGCCGGCTTTTCCTAGGATTGGGACCGCGCCTTGCGCGTCGCTGGATTTGCGCGTATTCTCACATCACGGACTACATTGTCGGGTTCTACAACTGCAAGCGATTGAATTCAGTACTGGGCAATGCCGCCCGCCGCCTACGAGCGGGAAATGGCAAAAAAAGCCCCTATTGTTGTGTCCGAAATTACTTGACCACCGCAGAGATCGGGTGTGTTGGAACGGTCATACAAACTACCAAAGAACTTTTGTGACTGTTCAGCCGCTATGCGGCAAGCGGGATAGGATTACCGTTGAAGGCCCGGAGCAGAACCTCAAGCATGCCATGGCCTTGCTTGCGTAGCG
>NZ_JBJXIB010000192.1:0-6772 GCF_046115965.1 Janthinobacterium sp. CG_23.3
CGAACAAACCAGATAAGCACCTCCCCCCCCCTCCTCCCCCCCCCCCCCCCCCCCCCCCCCCCCCCCCCCCCCCCCCCCCCCCCCCCCCCCCCCCGCCGCGGCCAATCCGAAGCGCGCTTCGCCGGCGCTGGCCGGGCCGGGCGCGGCGCGCCCGCGGCGGCCGCTGGCACGGCGCTTGCAATACCGAGTGCTATCGGCAGCAATGCGCGGCAACGCGCCGCCTGCCCCCATTTTCCGAGCGGAGCCGCACATGGAGCGTCGTTTGCTGGACTATATTCCCGACCTTGAAATCGCCGCCGCCGCCGCGGCGCCGGCGCCGACGCGCCTGCCGAAAGGCGACGAGGACACCGAAATGGCCTTCGGCGCCGCCTTGCTGGAGGTGGCCGGCGGCGCCGAACTGGACGCCTTCCTGGGGGCGCTGGTGGCGCGGGTCGGCGGCGCCGGGCTGCTGAACACGCCGCTGGGCGGCGCGCTGGTGGCGGCGCGGCGACCTGAAGGCGCGCGCCGCGCGCATCTTCGGCATGGAACTGGAGGGGCTCAGCCCGGAAGACAAGGAATTCGACGTGGCGCGGCTGTTCGTGCGCTTCGCCGCCGACGCCGCCGACGCCGTCGCCAAGGGGGCCGGGGCGGCCGGCGCCGGCAACGCCGATCCGCGGGTCCAGGTTCAGGCGGCGCTGACGCGCTCGGCCAGGCGCCACGCGCCCGGCCTGCTGCGCAGCGCCGCCGACACGCCGGCGCGCAGCGGGCGCTGGCAGCGGCAGGGCAATCGCATCATTGTCCTGAATGGTTGACCGGGGCGGGCGGTCCGCCCCGGCATTGTTTGGTTCACCTACAAGGGGAGTTCATCATGCATGACATCGATCGTACGACGCTGGAATACGGCCAGGAGATGGGCGGCTACGAAGCCGAGCAGCAGTTCGAGTTCGGCCAGGGCGAGTGGAGCGGCGAAAGCGGCCAGCAGGGCATGTTTTCGGAATCGGAGGAGATGGAGATGGCCAACGAGTTGCTGTCGGTCAGCAACGAGGCCGAGCTTGACCAATTCCTCGGCAACTTCCTGCGCAAGGCCGCCTCGTTCGCCGGCAACGTCATCAAGTCGCCGGTCGGCCAGGCCATCGGCGGCGTGCTCAAGGGCGTGGCGAAGAAGGCGCTGCCGCTCGCCGGCACCGCCGTCGGCGGCTTTTTCGGCGGTCCGCTGGGCGCCAAGATCGGTAGCGGCCTGGCCTCGGCGGCCAGCGGCGCGCTCGGGCTGGAGGCCGAGATGTCCGGCGAGGACCGCGAATACGAGGGCGCGCGCCAGTTCGTGCGGCTGGCCGCCGACACCGTCAACCGGGCCGCCTCGGCGCGCGGCGGCGACCCGCGCGCGGTGGCGCAGTCGGCCGCGGCGGCGGCGGCGCGCCAGTTCGCGCCCGGCTTGCTGGGCAAGATCGGCGGCCAGATGGCCGGCGCCCAGGCGGGCGGGCAGGGGCTGGGCGGCCAGATGGGCGGCCAGATGGCCGGGCAGATGGCCGGGCAGGGCGGCGCCATGGCCGGGCGCAGCCAGGTCGGCGCCTCCGCCTACGGCGGCGTCGGCGCGCGCGGCAATAGCGGGCGCTGGGTCCGCCAGGGCCATAAAATCGTCCTGTACGGCGCTTGACGGCCATGGCCATCGGCTCCTACGCCTCGTGGATGCTGGCGCAAGAGGCGCGCGCGCTGCGCGCCCGGCTGGCGCTGGTGCGCCCGTTCGCGCTGATCGAGCCGACCGTGGCGGCCGCCGCGCTGCAGCCGGACGCCCAGTCGGCCATCGAGCGCCATCTGGTGCTGGGGCGGCGCGAATTGCAGGCGCTGGTGACGGCCTTCCTGCTGTGGCTGGGCGGGCCGCAGGCGCGCAGCGCCACGGCGGCCGAGGCGCAGCGGCGCTTCACCTTCCTGCGCCTGAAGTTCAACGCCACGCTGACCCAGTTCGATCTGTTCAACGATGTCATCACCCAGCGCAGCGAGAGCGAGAACGGGGTCTGGCTGGCCGGCCTGGACGTGGTCTCGGCCGACGCGCTGGCGCTGCCGGGCGGCTACTTCCAGGCGCCGCCGGTGATCTGCTACCTCGACCGCGGCCCCGGCGCGGCGATCCGCCGCGCCCGCACCCGCCTGCCGGGCGGCGGCGACAACCCGGTCGCCATCATCCGCGTGCCACGCGAGCGCATGATCGGCGGCGCCATCGCCTCCTCGCTGATCCACGAGGTCGGGCACCAGGGCGCGGCCCTGCTCGACCTGGTCAATTCGCTGCGCCCGGTGCTACAGGCGCTGGCGCGCGGCGGCCCCGGGCAGGCGCGCCCGTGGCGCCTGTGGGAGCGCTGGATCAGCGAAATCGTCGCCGACTTCTGGTCGCTGGCGCGGGTCGGCGTGGTGGCCACGCTGGGCCTGATCGGCGTGGTCAGCCTGCCGCGCGTGTTCGTCTTCCGCCTCAACGAGGACGACCCGCACCCGGCGCCGTGGGTGCGCGTGCGCCTGAGCTGCGCGATGGGGCGGGCGCTGTATCCGCACCCGCAATGGGACCGCATCGAGCGCATGTGGCTGGCGTTCTACCCGCCGCAGGGACTGGAGCCGGGGCAACTGGCGTTGCTGGCGCAATTGCAGGCGAGCATGCCGGCGCTGGTCGGGGTGCTGACCAACCACCGCCCGCCGGCGCTGCGCGGCGCCTCGCTGGTCGAGGTGATGGGGGTGCGCGCGCGCCAGCCGGCCCGGCTCGAACGCCTGTTCCACGCCTGGAACCGGGCGCCGCAACAGATGTACCGCGCCGCGCCGTCGCTGGTGTTCGCGGTGCTGGGCCAGGCCCGCGCCGGCGGCCAGCTTAACCCGGAAGACGAGGGCACGCTGCTGGCGCGCCTGCTGACCCACTGGGCGCTGCGCAGCGCGCTCGACATCTCGCTGATCTGCAGCGCCACGGCCGGGCGCCGGCGCCGCGCCTTCTAGCTTGAACACCGTATGACTTTCCATTGAGGAGATTGACATGAGCAGCAAGAACACGGGGGCAAAGAAAATCCGGCCCGGCGCGGTGCAGGTGTGCGTGCAGGAGAGCGCCAGCGGGGCGGCCATCGTCAACGCCGCCGTCAGCCTGTACGGCTGCGGGCTGCAGGACTACCGCACGTTCGACGCGGCGGCCTGGGCGCCGGCGGCGGGCGAACGGCTGGGCATCCACTGGACCGACAGCAGCGGCAACGCCGAGTTTCCCAATCTGACGCCGGGCAACTACGTGCTGGTGTACGAGAACTTCCCGCGCACCGACGCCCAGTGCGCCGAGGTGCGCGCCGGTTGCAGCGCGCTGGTGTGCTTCGAGCCGGAAATCGAGCCGAAGGTGACGCTGCGCTTCGAGACGGCCGACTGCCAGCCCAGCCACTGCCGCACCGGCCGCGTCAGCGACCGGGTCTTCGCCACCATCGGTTTCACCGGCGACCAGAGCGTCGACGGGCGCGACCTGGTCGAACTGGTCGCGGCGGCGCCGTGGAAGCCGGTGCACGGCGAGGAGCGCACCTTCGGCAGCGCCGTGCGGCGGCCCGGGCGCCACCTGTTCGCCGCCCAGCTGATGCTGGCGCGCCGGCCCGAGCTGATCGCCGGCCTGGCCGGCCTGCCGGACGGCCCGGACGGCACCGGTCCGCGCGCGCTGCTGGCGGTGGGCGCCGACTTCGAGGCCGAGGAGCGCGTGCCGCAGCCGATCTCGGGCAACCTGGGCGTCTCGCTGACGCGCACCGAGACCGAGCCGACCGAGGATTTGCCGCTGTGGACCTTGATCCGCAACAGCACCGAGGCGATGTCGTTTACCAACTACCTGCATTTCATGGACAGCCTGTTTTGCCCCGACCAGGCCGGCACCAACCTGCGCGGCTTCGAGCTGGAGCGCTTCGGCAAGAAGGTCGAGGCGTTCCAGCAGCTCAAGCAGCGGCGCGTGCTGCCGTTCACCGACTCGGACGCCTACCGCGTCTTAAAGGTGGCCACCGAGGCCTTCGTGATGGTCAACTGCGGCGTGCTGAACCAGCCGCTGGCGTTCAATCCGGCCGAGGACAACGCCTACCTCGACCGGCGCGACATCCCCCCCGGGCGCGACCTGGAAACGGTGCTGCGCAACGACTACCTCGAGAGCATCGACGGCGGCGTCAAGACCTTGCCCTACCTGGCGGTGATCCGCCGCAAGCTGCCCGACATTCCCATCAGCATCCCGCGCGGCCAGGAGGGCGAGGTCGACCTGTGCTTCGGCATCATCCAGGAAAAGCTGGCCAACCCCTGCCTGCTCGAGCTGATCTGGTCGTACTGGCACGAGGAGGGCATGCTGGTGCAAACCATGAACGCCATCACCCAGCGCTTCCAGAACCTGCGCGCGCCCGGCCCGTCGAACGACCCGCTGGCGAACACCGAGATCGACATGCTGCGCCCGCTCAACAACCTGTTGTGGGGCTACACCCAGGACGAGCAGCACCGCCTCACCGTGGTGCGCCGCAACTACGAGTACGACCACCACTACGGCGTGCGCCTGGACGGCAAGGCGGTGCGCAACTTCCGCCCGGCCGACAGCCGCTCGAAGTTCCTGGAAGCCTTCCACCACCTGCTGCGCCTGCTCACCTCGTTCTACCGGCAGGACGACGACACCACCGTCAAGGCCGACGCCTTCCCGGTGCTGAACGCCCTCAAGGAGGTGCACCTGATCCTGTCGCAGGGGGCGCACAACCAGTTCGGCGACCTGCCGTCGACGGCGCGCATCGAAATGCTGATGCAGCAGTGGCTGCTGGCGCGGCCCGAGTTCCGCGAATTCCTGCCCACCCGCGTCATGGTGGCCTACCCGGAGCCGTGGATGGACCGGGTCGACGCGATGAAAAAACTGCAAGGCTGGACCGACACCAGCGTGATGCACTTCCGCAGCCTGGCGATGTTCGGCGAGCAGTTGCTGCTGTCCGTGCGCTATGGCAACTGGAGCGACATCTACGAGCCGACCCAGGCGTTCAACTGGGCGCGCTTCTGGCGCCCGCAGGTGCAGGGCTACATCCACGGCTACCGCGCCGCCACCGGGGTCGACCTGTCGGTCGACGCGGTCGACCCGAGCATCGAGGCGACGCTGCCGTCGGTGCTGTTGCGCCAGCGCCTGGCGCAACAGGTCCGCAGCCTGTAGGGCGGCGCCGCGTGGCCGACTTCACCAGCGCGTTGTACCTGGGGCTGCGCCATCCCGGCGCCGCGCTGGGCGACTGGGACGCGCTCACGCTGGGCAAGCCGGCCGCGCTGCAAGAGCCGCCCGGCGGCGTGGCGCTGGCGGCCGGGCTGGCGGCGCTGCAGGGTTGCCAGGCGGCGAGCCTGCTGCCGTCGACGCTGCACCTGTTCTGGGATTTGTTCGGCCTGCTGGCGCAGGAGCGGCTGGCGCTGCTGGTCGACGCCGGCGCCTACCCGATCGCGCGCTGGGGCGCCGAGCGCGCCGCCGCGCTGGGCCTGCCGATGCAGCTGTTCGGGCGCGGCGACGCGCCGGCGGCCGGGCGCTTGGCGCGGCGCTGGCGCGACGCCGGCCGGCGGCCGCTGATCCTGGCCGACGGCTATTGCCCCGGCGCCGAGCGGGCGCCGCCGCTGGCGCAGTACGCCGCCATCGCCAGCGCAGGCGGCGGCTACCTGGTGCTCGACGACACCCAGGTACTGGGCCTGCTCGGCCCGGGCGGCGGCGGCTCGGTGCCGCTGCACCGGCTGGCCGGCCCCGGCGTGCTCGTCGGCGCCTCGCTGGCGAAGGGCTTCGGCGCGCCGCTGGCGGTGCTGGCCGGCAGCGCGGCGCTGCTGCGGCGCTTCGAGGCGCACAGCGGCACGCGCGTGCACACCAGCCCGCCGTCGACGGCGGCGATCCGCGCCGGCGCGCGCGCGCTGCGGCTGAACCGGCAGTGCGGCGACGCGCTGCGCGCGTTGCTGCGCCAGCGCGTGGCGCAGTGGCGCGGCGCGCTGGCGCGGCTTGGCGTGGCCAGCCGCGGCGGCGCGTTTCCGGTGCAGAGCGTGCCGCTCGAGCGCGCCGTCGACGCCGCCGCGCTGCACGCCGGGCTGCGCCGCAGCGGCGTCGACAGCGTGCTGGGCAGCGGCGCGCTGACCTTCCTGCTGCGGGCCGACCACACGCCGGCCGACATCGACGGCGCCGTGGCGGCGCTTCAATATCATCTACTGGAGGCGACATGAACGAGCAATTCGAAACCTTGCCCTTCGCGGCTGAAAGCGGGCTGCAAACGGAGTGCGAAGCGGAATGCGAAACGCAGTGGGAATGGCAAATGGACGGCGAAATGGAGGGCGAGACGCGGTTCGAACGCGCTTGGCGCGGCCCGCGCGCCATGCCGCGGTCGCGGCCGAAGTCGCGCCCGCAGCCGCTGGCGCGTTCGAAGTCGCCGCCACCGCTGCAACCGCAGCGCCATGGCTGGCCACGCCGGCCCCGGCCCGGCTTCGGCCCCTACTACGGCGCCGGCTGGCCGTACGCGGTGCCGGTGGCAGCGTATCCGCAAGCCTATCCGGAGCCGTTTCCGTATCCCGAACCGCAGCCGCAAGCGGACGACGCCGACAGCGGCGACGCTGACGCGCCCGACGAGCAGGGCGAGGCGCCGCCGAGCATCGCCCCGGGGGGGGGGGGGGGGGGGGGGGGGGTGGGGGGAGGGGAGGGGGGGGGGGGGGGGGGGGGGGGGGGGGGGGGGGGGTGGGGGGGGGTGGGCGGGGGGGGGGGGGGGGAGGGTGGGGGGGCACCCGCACTACGCGTCGGCGGAGTTCTCCTACGTGTGGTGGGGGACGAGGTGGGCAACCC
>NZ_JBJXIB010000193.1:0-6659 GCF_046115965.1 Janthinobacterium sp. CG_23.3
TACCTTCTTCCCCCCCCCCCCCCCCTCCCCCCCCCCCCCTCCCTCCTCCCCCCCCCCCCCCCCCCCCCCCCCCCCCCCCCCTCTCCCCCTCCCCCCCCCCCCCCCCCCCCCCCCCCCCCCCCCGGGCCGGAATTGCGGGTGCGGGAAGCGCAACGCGCGCAATTGCGCGTCGCGCGCGCCGCGGTGCGCCATCTCCCGCTCGGCCCAGGCCAGGAACAGGCCGCACTGGCGCTCGAAATAGGCTTGCAGCGAGGCGGCGCCGTGGTCCTCGTAAAACAGCGTTTCCTGTTGGCTGCCGATGTCGAAATACACCAGCGCCAGGCGCAGTTCGGCCAGGCCCAGCTTCTGGCACAGCAGGTGGCCGTAGATGCGCGCCTGGGCCCAGTGCAACTGCCTGTGGTTGGCCGGCATCGCCGCCAAGTCGCCGCGGTAGGTCTTGATCTCGTCGAGTTGGCCGCCCTCCGGGTCGTAGCCGTCGGCGCGCCCGCGCACGCGCAGCGCGCCGAATGCGCCCGCCAGGCTCACTTCGCGCTGGTAGCCGGCGCCACGGCGCGCCGTCACCAGCGCGTGGCCGGCGATGCCTTCCTGGGCCGAGGGGGAGGGCGTGAAGCGCAAATCCAGATCGCCTTCCTTGGCGGTGAATTCGCACAGCGCGCGCACCGCGACGACGTACGGGGTTTCGTCGTTCAAGCGCCGGCCCCGCTCCATTGCAGATAGCAGACGCTGACCGGCATGTCGTGCCGCGCGCAATAGTCGAGCCAGCGCTTCTGGCTGTCCTGCAGGCGGTCGCCCGGCCCCTTCACTTCGATCATCCGGTAGCGCTTCTCGGCCGGCCAGAACTGGATCAGGTCGGGGAAGCCGCTGCGGTTGGCCTTGATGTCGAGCAGGATGCGCTCGAACCATTTGCGCAAATGCGCCGCCGGGATGCAGTCCAGCGCCAGCGCCAGCAGCGCTTCGTCGAGCACTTCCCAGCTGACGAACGGCGACTGCAGGCCGGCCTTGCCGGCGTAGTTGGCGCGGATGGTACGGCGGTACTTGTCGCTGTCGAGTTCGGCCAGGCAGGCGTCGAACTCGGCCGCCCGGCGGCGCTGGAAATCGGCGCTGTGCAGGTCGGCCGGGCCGCGGTGGAAGGGGTGGAAGAAGGCCCCGGGTATCGCCTTGAACACGGCGCCCCAGCACAGCAGCCCGAACAGGGAATTGATCAGCGCGTTCTCGACGTAATACACCGGCGCGTCGGCGCTGCTCAGATGGTCGCGTACCACCGCCTCGACGTAGCAGGGCGCCGGCGGCGGCGGCAGGCTCAGGTCGACCCGAGGCACCGTCGCGGCCGGCGTCGCCGCAAGCTTGGCGTGGCCCAGCTTGCGGCGCAGGCGCGGCGCGATGCGCAGCAGGTGCTGGCGCTCGGCCTCGCCCTCGGGCGCCTGCCAGGCGCCGCTGAGCCACTCGAAGGCCAGCGCCTCGCGTCCGCTCTTTTCCAGCACGCGGATGGCGCGCACGCGCGCGCCCGGATAGGCGCACCGCGAATACGCGTCGAAGGCGGCGTCCCAGTCCCGGCATTTTTCCAGGTGCTGGGCGATCTGGAACAGCAGCTTCTCGCGCCGGCTGGCCAGCCAGTCGTTGTCGAGCGCGCTGGCGGCCAGCTCGCGCAGTACCTCGGCGGCCGGCTCGTTGTCGTTGAAACGCTCGCGGCAGCGCTGCAGCGCCAAGTAGTCGTCGATATCGCGGCGGTTGCGAAAACCGCGCGAGGACGCCGAGAACTCGACCTTTTCATATTTGTACACGCCCAGGTCGGACAGGACGAACTCGGTCCAGTCCTGGGTGAAGTTGCCGAAGAAGATAAGGCGCAGGCGGTCGCACAGCGGCTTGCCGACGACGTGGTACAGGTGGTCGCCCGAACGCTCGTACCACGCCGAAAAGCGGAACTGGCCGGCGTACTCGGCGCGCAGCGCCGCCAACTGCTCGGCCTTGCGCGCGCCCTTTTCGTGCAGCGACAGGCGGAAGACGGCGCCGATTTCCGGCTTCAGCAACAGGTCGAACAATTGCTCGATGGTCAGCAGCGGGTCGTTCTCGATCCAGCCCAGCGCCAGCAGCGGCAGCGCGGCCGCGTGGGTGTCGCCGACCTCGGCGTAGACCAGCTTGCTGGCGCGGAACAGGCAGCCCTTGCGCATGACCATGCGCACGAACAAGGAGCGCGACGGCTGCGGCAACAGCGGGAACCGGGCGATGAAGGCGGCTTCCTCGGCCGTCAGCAAGTCGCTGTAGCGCTCGCCTATCCACTCCAGCACCCGATGGAAGTTATCCAGGTAGTACAGCGGGTTTTCAAGGGTTTTGAGCATGGCGGAGCGAGATTAACTGTGTTTTTATACAGTCTATCGTGTCGCGGCGCGCTTGCACAGGGAATTTAGCGGTGTGGCGGGGGAGATTGACACCAGGGGCGTGGCCCTAGGGTCAGGCCCGCGGGTCTGACCCCCGGCTTTTCGCCCTGGGTGGATGGTTAGCGTGGTAGGCGCGCGTATTATTTTCCGGCCGGTTTCGCGGCCTGTTCCTGCGTCGTCGCGACCTGCTCGGCGGCCTTGGCGATTTGCTCCTCGACCGCTTGCACCGCCTGTTTGGTGGCCTTGGTCACCTGCTCGTAGCCGAGGAAGGCGTTGTCGATCGCCGTCTTGATGATGGCCACCGCGTTCTCCGAGCCGGGGCGCACGTTCTTGGTGACGTCGTAGATCAACGCGCTGAGGTTGCTTTTCGCCTCGGCGACGTGGGCTTCGGCGGCGCTGGTGAATTCGTTGTGGATGTCCTTGATGATTTCGCCCAGCTGCTGGTGGTAGGCGGTGACGCCGGCGACGCCCGGTTGCACCTGCGCGCCGACCGCCTCCAGGGCCGCCTTCGGGTCCTTGGCCTGGCTGATCTCCTTGCCGGCCGCCATGGAGTCCTCGACGCCGGACTTGGCGGTGGCGACGTTCAGCGCGACCACTTGCTCGACCCCTTGCACGGCCTTGCTGGTGAGGGCGTTAAAAGTCATCAGTTGAAATTCAAACAAGGCTTTGGTGGCGGACGCGAATTGCTCGGGATTGGTGAACATGTAGTCTCCTCAGTGTGAACTCAGTTAAAACGATGATCTTCTCGATTGCTGCGACGTGATGGCTGTTTGTCCGGCTGCCCCGTGTTGTTATGGCCCCATTATTTAGCAAGCAGCAATTTTTCGCAACGGCTATCTTTGTACGGCCCCATGGCCCGCTCCCAGCCCGGCCCGAGCGGAAATTGCGAGCACGCGTACTGGCCGTCGATTTTGCTGCGGTATTGGTACCAGGGCGCCGGTCCGGCCAGCGCCGCGGCGCACAGGGCCAGCAGCGTGGCGGCGGCGCCGATTGTCGCGATGCTGTTCGATGGCATGCAGAGTCCTTGTCGAGGCGGCCGGGGCCGCCGTCCTGCCGGGCTGCGGCAGTTCTGTTGCCTCACAGCGTACAGCAATTCGGCGGCGCTGGCGAATCGCCCCGCGCGCCGCCCCGGTTCAGGGCGCCGGGGGGGGGGGGGGGGGGGGGGGGGGGGGGGGGGAGGGGGGGGGGGGGGGGGGGGGGGGGGGGGTGTTGTGCTATATCAACTACCCGCGCCCCATCTTTGCGTGCCGCCCCCCCCCCCCCGACCACGTGGTGGGGGGGTGAGGGGGAGGTGGGCCCCCCCCCCCCCCCCCCCTGGCCGCCTCGATGCGCCCGCCCAGCACGCTGGTGACCAGGTTGTGGGCGATGTGCAGGCCCAGCCCGGAGCCGCCGGAACCCAGTTTGGTGGTGAAAAACGGATCGAACACGCGTCCCAAGTGGGCCGGCTCGATGCCGGCGCCGTCGTCGGCGATCGACAGCGCCAGCTCGCCGCCGGCGCCGGCCTCGGCGCGCAGCACGATGCGGCCGCGCTCGCGGCCCTCGAAGGCGTGGCGCAGGCAGTTCTCGAACAGGCTGCTCAGCACCTGGCCGAGCGCGCCCGGATAGCTGTCGAGCAGCAGCCGCCCGGGGATCAGCTGGTCCACCGCGAAGCCGCTGTCCTTCAACTGCGCGCACAGCGGCAGCATCAGCTCGGCGACAAACTGGCGCAGCTCGAAGCGGCGCCGCTGCGAACTGGCGCGGTCGACGGCGATCTGCTTGAAGCTCGACACCAGGTTGGCGGCGCGCTGCAGGTTGCGCAGCACGATGGCGTCGGCCTCGGCCGCCTGGCCGAGGTAGGCTTCCAGCACCGAGCGGCGCAGGCCGCCGTCCAGGCCCTCGCGCAGCAGGCGGGTACGCTCGGCCATCGTGCTGCACACCACCAGGCTGTTGCCGATCGGCGTGTTCAGTTCGTGGGCGATGCCGGCCACCAGCGCACCCAGCGCGGCCAGCTTGTCGCGCCGCACCAGCTCGCCCTGGGTGCGCGACAGCGTCTCCAGCGCGCCGGCCAGCTCGGCGTTGACCAGGTCGGCGCGTTCCTTGGCCAAGGTCAGCGCGGCGGTGCGCTGGGCCACCAGCGCCTCGAGCTCGCTGCGGTGGCGCTGCAGCTCGCGCTCGTGGCGGCTGCGGCCGATGGCGATGCCGGCGATGTGGACGGCGACTTCGAGCAGGCGCAGGTCGTCCTGGCTCGGGCGTCGCACGGCGCGGTAGTACATCGCGAAGGAGCCGAGCACCCGCTCCCGGCCCTGGATCGGCACCGACCAGCAGGCCCGCAGGCCGTGTTCGCCGGCCAGCGCCCGGTAGGGCGCCCACAGCGGGTCGTGCTCGATGTCGCCCACCAGCACCGCGCCCTTGCGGTACATCGCCGTGCCGCAGGAGCCGGCCGCGGGGCCGATGGCGACGCCCTCCAGCGCCGCCAGGTAGGCGGCCGGCAGGCTAGGCCCGGCGCCGCCGCGCATGTGGCGGCCGTCGTCGTCGAGCAGCATCACCGAGCACAGCACGCCACGCGACTGCGCCTCGATCATCAGCAGCAGGTGCGTCAGCGTCTGCTCCAGCGGCGCGCCCTTGGCGATCATTTCCAGCAGACTGTTCTGGCCGGCGCGCAGCGCCTCGGCCAGCTTGCGCGCGGTCAGGTCGACCACCCGCACGTGCACCAGGCGCCGGCCCGGCACCGACAGCATCAGCAGACGCACCTCGCAGGCGACCTGGCGCCCGTCGCTGTCCAGGCAGACGGCCTCGAACACGTTCATGTCGCCGGCCAGCGCCTGGGCGATCTTTTCGGGGATCAGCGCGGCGGCGGCGCGCCCGCCCGGCTGCAGCGGCGCGCACAGGCGCACCAGGTTGGTTTGCAGCAGGGCGTCGACGCTGCGCCCCAGCAGCTGGACGGCGTGGTGGTTGACGTCGATCAGGCGGTCGTTGTCGACGTCGAGCAGCAGCACCGCCTCGGGCGAGCCGGCCAGCACCGAGTGGTAGTTCACCTCCAGCGTCTGCGGGTGGGTGGCCACCGGCGGGCGCGCCGGCCCGGCGCCGCCGGCGTCCTCGCGCAGCGCCAGTTCGACCAGGATCTTCTCGGTCAGTTCAAGGGCGTTGCAGGGCAGTTTGATGTAGTCGGCGGCGCCGGCGCCGATGCTGCGGCTTTGCTCGGCGGCGCTGGGCGCGGCCGACAGCAGGAACAGCGGCGCGGCGTGGCCGCCGGCGGCGCCGATCAAGCGTTGATAGGCGCCGGCCAGGTCGGCGCCGGCCAACGCCGCGTCGAGCAGGATCAGGGCGATGCCGTCGCCGGCCAGCGCGACGGCGCGGTCGAGGTCGCGGGCGCGCACGTCGCGCAGCCCGTGCCGGTCCAGTTCGACCAGCAGCTCGTGCATGTCCTCGGGCGCGCGGGTGATCAGCAAAATGCCTGAGCGTGCGGGCTGGGACGGAAGTGGCTGTTTCATGGCGGCGCCTTGGTTGCCGGTGCGATGGATCGCGATTCGTTATTGATTGCCGGCGCGACTGGCCAACGCAGCTGAGGCGCTGGCGCGGCGAGCCGTCCGGCTTTGTGCGCTAGTGTGCCACCAACGCCCGGACGAGTAAACCTAAGCGGCCTCATCGGGTGATAGCGCCGCCCGCGCCGAGGCGATGCGCGGATAGCTCTGCTCGATCCAGTCGCCCAGCGCGGCCAGCCGTTGCGCCGCCTCGCGCCCCAGCGGCGTCAGGCTGTACTGCGTACTTACTATTCGTAAGTATAAACCTTATGATGGTTTTTTCGTTCCCCCACCACAGCGCCGCGCAGCACCGGAACGTGGTCGACGCCGCCAAGCGCGCCGGCGTCGAACTGCTGGCCTACACCAGCGTGCTGCACGCCGCCACCTCGCCGCTGGCGCTGGCGCTGGCCGGCGAACACCGCGCCACCGAGGCGGCGATTCTCGCCTCCGGCCTGGCGTCGACTTTCCTGCGCAACGGCTGGTATCTGGAAAATTATACCGCGCAGCTGGCGCCGTGCTGGCGCGTGGCGCCGTGCTCGGCAGCGTCGGCGACGGCCGCGTCGACGTTGGCGCAGGCGGGTTTGGCCGCCGCATAAGCATGGTTGCGGGCCTGCCGGGGCATCTGTCGCAGAGGACATGAAAAAAGCCGCAAACTCATTTCTGAATGTGCGGCTTTCTCATTTACTTCGTATCCGGTAGATGGTGCCCACGGAGGGACTCGAACCCCCACACCTTACGGCACATGGACCTGAACCATGCGCGTCTACCAATTCCGCCACGTGGG
>NZ_JBJXIB010000194.1:0-6521 GCF_046115965.1 Janthinobacterium sp. CG_23.3
GTTGGGGGTGGTTTTGGCTTGTGGTGAGATGTTTTGGTCCGGGTGTTTTTGGTCCTTGTGTGTTGGTTTTTGTTTGTGGGCTTGGCCTTTCTCTGGCGCCGCCTTCGCCTGCGGCTGGGCCGGCGCCGGCGTGGCCGCCCCGGCTTGTTGCTGGGGCGCTGGCTTGGGCGGCAACTGCGCCGCCGCGGCGGCCGGCCTGTGCGGCGCCGGCGCCGTGTTCCTCGCCGGCATCGGCGCCGGCGCCTGGCCGCCGCGGTTCTGCGCTTGGCGTTGCTCGATCTGGCGCGTCAGCGCGCTCTGGAAGTCGACGCCGTCGGCGGCCCCGGCGGACGGGCCGGCCTTGGCTTGCTGGGCCGCGATGTTGCTGCTGGACTGGACGGGAAGGATAGGGGTTTGCATGCTGGTGCCGTATGGTGAAGGTTGCCGGGATGGCGTTCTCAACGTTTGTAATACGCCTGGCGTGCCGCGTGTTCGTCCATGGCCTTTTGATCGCGCTTGTTTTCCAGCTTCAACGCGGCCTCTTGGGCGCGGTTGTCCAGCGTGGTGTAGGACATGCGTTTGCGTTCGCTCAACTGCCACGCCGCCCGTTCCGCCTCGCTGCGGCGCTGGGCGTGGCGCACCACTTCCCGCTGGCCGCTGATGGCGTTGTCGAGCTTGTCCATGAAGGCTTGGAAGTTGCGGAAGGCGGCCGGGGTGATGCCGGCCGCCATCGTCGCCTCGAAGCGGCGCGCGTAGTCGTCGCGGTAATCGCTGAGCATTTGCAGCTTCTGCTGGCAGTCGTCGACCGCCTTCAGCGCCGCGCCCAGGCGCTTCGCGGTGTCGTCGGTTTCCCGGCGGGCCAGATCAATCAGTGTTTCTAGTTGGGAGCGGGAGGCCATAATGACTCATTATAGGACGCCGGTCGGGTCCACCATCACTCGAATAGAGCGGTAAGTTGCTGCAAGCTCTCGGCCATGCCGACCCGTTCGGTGATTTGCTGTTGCAAGAAAGCCTCGATGCGATCGTGCAGCAGGATCGCCTTGTCCAGCACCGGGTCGGTGCCGGGGCTGTAGGCGCCCACGCTGATCAGGTCGCGGCTGCGCTCGTAGCGCGAATACAGTTGCTTCAGGTTGCGCGCCTGCTGCTGGTGCTCGTAGCTGGTGATCGAGTGGGCGGCGCGGCTGATCGACTGTTCGATGTCGATGGCCGGGTAGTGGCCGGCCTCGGCCAGGCGCCGGTTCAGCACGATGTGGCCGTCGAGGATCGCCCGCGCCGAGTCGGCGATCGGGTCTTGCTGGTCGTCGCCCTCGGTCAGCACGGTGTAGAAGGCGGTGATCGAGCCGCCGCCCTCGGCGCCGTTGCCGGCGCGCTCGACCAGCACCGGCAACTTGGCGAACACCGACGGCGGATAGCCCTTGGTGGCCGGCGGCTCGCCGATGGCCAGGGCGATTTCGCGCTGCGCCATGGCGTAGCGAGTCAGCGAATCCATGATCAAGAGCACGTTCTGGCCCTGGTCGCGGAAATGCTCGGCGATCGCCGTGGCGTAGGCGGCGCCCTGCAGGCGCATCAACGGCGGCGTGTCGGCCGGCGCCGCCACCACCACCGAGCGCGCCAGCCCCTCGGCGCCCAGGATTTGTTCGATGAATTCCTTGACCTCGCGGCCGCGTTCGCCGATCAGGCCGACCACGACGACGTCGGCCGCCGTGTAGCGCGCCATCATGCCCAGCAGCACGCTCTTGCCGACGCCGGAGCCGGCGAACAGGCCCATGCGCTGGCCGCGGCCGACGGTGAGCATGGCGTTGATCGAGCGCACGCCGACGTCGAGCGTGTCGACGATGGGCGCGCGTCCCAGCGGGTTGGCCGGGCGCACGTTGATCGGCGCGCTGTCGACGGTGTGCAGCGGTCCCAGCTGGTCGAGCGGGCGGCCGGCGCCGTCCAGCACCCGGCCCAGCAGTTGCGGCCCGACCGGCAGGTGGCGCGCCCGGTCGCTGGGGCGGCGGCGCTGGTGTTCGACCTTGCCCGGGCGCGGTATCGTCGGCTCGACCGGGAACACGCGGGTGCCGGGGACGATGCCCTCGACGTCGCTTTGCGGCATCAGGAACAGGCGGTCGCCGTCGAAGCCGACCACCTCGGCCTCGACCCGGCTGCCGTTTTGCAGCGGCACGGTGCAGGCGGCGCCGACGGCCAGGCGCAGGCCGACCGCTTCCATCACCAGGCCGGCGACCCGGGTTACCCGGCCCGACACCTGCATCGGCTCGACGAAGCCGACCAGCGCGCCGCAGTCGGCCAGGTATGCGTGCCAGCGGCCGGCGTGCAGGTTCTTGCTCACGGCGCCAGCCAGTCGACGTCCTTGCCCAGCGCGTGGCTCAGGCGCTGCCAGCGCGCCGAGGTTTGGGCGTCGATCTGGTTGCTGGCGGTGTCGATCTTGCAACCGCCGCGTTCGATCGTCGGGTCTTCGATGACGCGCCAGCCGCCCTTGTCGATTTCCTCGCCGATGCCCTCGCGCACCACCTTGGCGTCGTCCGGGTTGAGTATCAGCAGCGCCGGTTGTTGCAGCACCGGCAGGTATTCTATGGCTTCGCGGACGATCGGCAGCACCAGCTCGGGCTTGACCAGCAGCGCCGTTTTCAACATGCCCTTGGCCAGTTGCAGGGCCAGCTCGAGCACCTCGTTGGCGATCAGCTGGTCGGCCTCGGCCAGCGCGCCGCCGAATGCCAGCGCCAGCGCGCGCAGGTGCGCCAGTTCGACGGCCGAGGCCGCCTTGCCCAGCGCCAGCGCCTCGGCCTCGCCGTCGGCGTAGCCTTCGGCGCGGCCGGCCGCCACGCCCTCGTCGTGGCCGGTGGCGCGGGCCTGTTCGCGGATCGCGTCCAGCTCGTCCTGGGTCGGGTAGTCGGGCGGCGCCGGCGCCTCCTCCGGCCATTCCGGCTCCGGCTCCGGCACCGGCTCGGCCGCCTTGCGCGCCGCCACGGCGCTGGCGCGCTCGTCGCCGAAGGAGGTCATCTCCCAGCGCTGGTAGGCGCTCTGTTGCTCTTTCGGCACGTTAGACAAACGAATCCTCGCCTTTTCCGCCCAACACGATCTGGCCTTCGTCGGCCAGGCGGCGCACGATCTGCAAGATCTGTTTTTGCTGCGCCTCGACCTCGGACAGGCGCACCGGCCCCTTCGATTCGAGGTCTTCGCGCATCATCTCGCCGGCGCGCTGCGACATGTTCTTGAAGATCTTGTCGCGCAATTCCTGCGAGGCGCCCTTGAGCGCGATGATCAGCATTTCCGACTGCACCTCGCGCAGCAGCAACTGGATGCCGCGGTCGTCGATGTCGATGACGTTGTCGAACACGAACATCTCGTCCATGATCTTTTGCGCCATGTCGTTGTCGTAGTTCTTGATGTTGTCCATCACCGAGCCTTCTTGCTCGCCGCTCATGAAGTTGAGGATCTCGGCGGCCGCGCGCACGCCGCCCAGCGAGGATTTCTTGATGTTCTCGTTGCCCGACAGCAGCTTCGTCAGCACGTCGTTGAGTTCGCGCAGCGCCGCCGGCTGCACCCCGTCCAAGGTGGCGATGCGCAGCACCACGTCGTTGCGCAGGCGGTCGGTGAAATGGCCGAGGATTTCGCAAGCCTGGTCGCGCTCGAGGTGGACCAGGATGGTGGCGATAATCTGCGGGTGTTCGTTACGGATCAGCTCGGAGACCGACTGCGAATCCATCCACTTCAGGCTTTCGATGCCGGAGGCGTCCTTGCCGCCGAGGATGCGCGACAGCAGCACCGAGGCCTTGTCGTCGCCCAGCGCCTTGGTCAGCACCTGGCGGATATACTCGTCCGAATCGAGGCCGACGGTCGAATTCATCTCGGTCTGGGCGCGGAAGTCGTTGAGCACCTCGACCACTTGTTCGTGGGCGATGCCCTTCATCGTCGCCATCGCCGCGCCCAGCTTGAGCACCTCGCGCGGGCCGAGGAACTTCATCACCTCGGCGGCCTCGCTCTCGCCCATGGCCAGCATCAAAATGGAGGCCTTCTGCAATCCTGTCGTTTCACTCATGGTCGTCGCTCACTGTCGTCAATACGTCAATACGTCAATCGTTGTTGCCTATCCACGCCTTGATGACGTTGGCCACCACGCGCGGATCCTCGCTGGCGAGTTTCTTGGCCATCGCCAGGTTTTCGCGGTAGCCGCGGGCCGTGTCGGCCTCCATCGTCGCCAGCGCCTGCTGGCTGACCATTTCCTCGTCGACTTTTTCCTCTTCGTCGACGACTTCCTCGATGACCGGCGGCGGCGCGGCGAAATCGTCGATCTTGCGGAACACCGGACGCAGCATCGGACGCACGATCTTTATGAAAAGATACAGCAAGATCAGCGCGGTGATGAGGAACTTGGCCAGTTCCTTGGCCAGCGGCAAGTTGGCGGCGTCGCGCCACCAGTCCAGCGTCGGCTCGGCCGGCCGGTCGACGCCGTCGAAGCGCGAATTGGCGACGCTGAAGCTGTCGCCGCGCTCCTTGTTGTAGCCCATCGCCTCCTTGACCAGGTTGTTGATCTGCACCAGGTCGGCGGGCGACAGCGGCGTGACGTTGATCTTACCGTCCTTGCCGACGCTGCGGCGGTAGTTGACCACCACCGCCACCGACAGCCGGCGCAGGCCGCCCATCGACTTTTGCTCGTAGCGCACGGTCTTGTCGACCTCGTAATTGGTGGTCGAATCCTTCTGCGTCGGCGCCGCCGGGGCGGGCGCGGCGCCGGTCGGCGCGGTCGCCGTCAGCGGGGCCGTGGCCACGCCCGGCGGCTGGTTCGACAGCGCGCCCGGCACGCCGGCCGGGTTGGCGTTGGCGGCGCCGCTGCTTTCGCTGGTTTGCTGGCTGCGGATCGACGAGGCCTCCGGCGGCGAATTCGGCTTGTAGGTCTCGGCGGCCTGCTCGACCTGCGAGAAATCGACGTCGGCGGTGGCCTCGGCGCGCACGTTGTCGGCGCCGACGATGGGCGCGATGATCGACTCGACCTGCTTGATCACGCTCTGCTGCAACTGCTGCACATACTTGAGCTGGTTCGGGTCGAGGTTTTTTTCCTTGCCGGCGGCGGCCTTGTCCTTGTCGTTGTTCGACAGCAGGTTGCCGGCCTGGTCGACCAGGGTGACGTTGGCCGGCAACAACTCCGGCACGCTCGAGGCGACCAGGTGGACGATGGCGCTGACCTGCAACTGGTCGAGCGCGCGCCCCGGATGCAGGTTCAGCAGCACCGACGCGGTCGGCTTTTGCTGCTCGCGCACGAACACCGACGGCTTGGGCAGCGCCAGGTGGACGCGCGCGCTGTCGACGGCGCCGACCGACTGGATCGACTTGGCCAGCTCGCCCTCCAGGGCGCGCTGGAAATTGACCTGCTCGAGGAATTGCGAGACGCCCAGCTTCTGGTTTTCCATCAACTCGAAGCCGACGTTGCCGCCCTTCGGCAAGCCCTGCGCCGCCAGCTTCAGGCGGGCGTCGTGGACTTGCTCGGTCGGCACCAGGATCGCCCCGCCGCCCTCGGAAAACTTGTGCTTGATGTTGAGCTGGTCGAGCGAGGCGGTGATGGCGCCGCCGTCGCGGTCGGTGAAATTGGAGAACAGCACGCGGTACTCGGGCGGCTGGTTCCACAGGTACAGCGCGAAGCCGACGCCGACCAGGGCGGCCACGCCCAAGCCGCGCAGGAAATTCTTGCCCATCGGACTCTGGGCGAAGTTGCGCATGGACTCGACCGGCGTCAAAGGGACGGCCGGTGCGGCGTCGGGGTTCAATTGGAGTTCTTCCGCTACAGCCATGGTCGGTTTCCGGGCGCGTCGTCAAGGTGGGTCGTGGGGCCAAACCAGCAGCGGGATGGGGCGAATGGAGGCTATTATCCGGCGCCGCCGGGCTCGGCCATCGGCGGAACAGAGCGGCGATTCCGGCCCTGCTCCGGGCAGCGCCGGGCGCCGCCGCTGCTATTCTGTAAGCCTGACCTCGCCTGTGCAACATATTGTACTCGCGTGGTCGACTATGCCGCGAATTTGTTCTTCTGCGGTAACAGATTAGCGGATCGGGGGGCAAGGTGAAAACAGGCGGTATCGACAGCAGCAGGATAGAGGCGATGATCGCGCAACTGAAGGCGGCGGCGACGCGGCCGCAGGCGGGCGTGGGCGTCGTCGTCGGCGCGCCCGCGCTGCAGGCCGAGGCGCCGGCGTCCAAGGTCAACTTCTCCGACGCCCTGAAGGGCGCGATCGACGCCGTCAACGGCGCCCAGCACAAAGCCGAGGACATGGGCAAGAAATTCGCCCTCGGTGACGACTCGGTGAACCTGTCCGACGTCATGATCACCATGCAAAAGGCCAGCATCTCCTTCCAGGCCAGCGTCCAGGTGCGCAACAAGCTGGTATCGGCCTACCACGAAATCATGAACATGCAAGTCTAGCGCGGCGCCGCGACGCAACAAACCCTGGGGGGGGGGGGGGGGGGGGGGGGGGGGGGGGGGGGAGGGGGGGGGGGGGCGGGGGAGGGGGGGGGGGGGCGGGGGTTTTGCAGGGAGCGGGCTTGGGGCGTGC
>NZ_JBJXIB010000195.1:0-6429 GCF_046115965.1 Janthinobacterium sp. CG_23.3
GAATCGCCAGCAAACGCTTAAAGGCAGGATGGAGCGCCGACTATCTTGCCAAGGTCTTGGGGCTGCCGGCCTGATTCTTCATGCAATCGCCCTGCATACAACGCCGCCACATCTTGACGACCCTGCAAAAATGCGGCTATGGCGACTCGCCCGATAAGCTGGATGACGAGCTGATCGTCCAGACACCGGACGTGATCGACCGGGTCGCGGCGGAACTCCCGCGGGATTTTCCCGCCAGCTTGGCCAAAGCTATTTTCGACGGCCTGCGCGTATCCGCCGCCCGCCTCTCCAGCCAGGAATAACTGTTCGATCCGGCAGGGCCGGTGGCGTTGCGCGCCCGATTTATCGATACAATGGGCAATCAATTAAACCCGCGCGCTCCTGCCATGCTCGAATTCCTCCTTCAACTTATCGGCGAGGGCCTGCTTCAACTGGTGCTCGAAGCGCTGGCCGAACTCGGATTCCATTCGCTGGCGGAACCGTTCCGGCGGCCACCCAATCCCTGGCTTGCGGCGCTCGGCTATGCGCTTTTCGGCCTGTTGGCCGGCTTCATCAGCCTGTTTATCGTGGAATCCCATTTTTTGAGGGAGAGGCCGCTGCAAATCCTGAACTTGATCGTCACGCCGGTGCTGGTGGGCTTTGCGATGGCGCAAATCGGCGCGTGGCGCGCCCGCCGCGGCGACGCCGTGCTGCGCATCGACCGCTTCGCCTACGCCTACCTGTTCGCGCTGGCGTTCGCCATCGTCCGCTTCTTGTGCGCGAAGTAAGCGTGCCGCTGACGGCCCAACAGCGCCGCGCGGTAGCCCCACCACGCCGTTTCCTCGTCATCGACGCGGCGCCGCGGCCGCGCGCGCGCCAGCTGCGCGGCATCGAGCGCGCGGCGCCCGTTGTCAGCGGCAGACATGTTACGTTTGCTAACGAAAAGTTCTCGTAGAACACAGTTTCTCCATGATATCGTACCGCTCACATTGAAAAACCGGTGTGCCGGATGTCCACGCCGGCACGCACTCCATGACGATAAGGATGGCATATGACTCACACTCCGACACAAAACCATCTGATCGCCGCATTGCCGGTGCCCGACTTCGAACGCCTGGCGCCGGCCCTGGAACTGGTGCCCCTGCCGCTGGGCGAACCCCTGTTCGACGCCGCCAGCCCGGCCGAGCACGTATACTTTCCGACGACGGCGGTGGTATCGCTGCTGGGCGACACCGCCGGCGGCGCGCTGGCCGAAATCGCCGTGGTCGGCAACGAGGGCATCGTCGGCATCTCGCAACTGCTGGTCGGCGCCGTCGCGCCCAGCCGGGCCGTGGTGCAGAACGCCGGGCTGGCCTACCGGCTGAAGGCGCGCGTGATGCAGCAGGAATACAACAGCGGCGGGCCGGTGCTGCGGCTGATGCTGCGCTACGCGAAAGTGCTGACCAGCCAGATGGAGCACACCGCCGCCTGCCAACGCCAGCATTCGGTTGAACAGCAACTGTGCCGCATGTTGCTGCTCAGCCTGGACCGTTCGCCGTCGAGTTCGCTCGCCATCACCCAGGAGCTCAGCGCCACTCTGCTTGGCGCCGGCCGCGAGGGCGTGATGCAGGCCGCCGTCAGCCTGCAACGCGCCGGGCTGATCAGCAACCGCCGCGGGCATATCGAAGTGCTCGACCGCTCCGGCCTGAAAATGGCGGTGTGCGGCTGCTATTCGGCCGTCAAGGCCGAGGTCGACCGGCTGTTTTCCGACATCGGCAACGTCCACGCGGCGGCGCTCAGCGTATAGGCGCGGCAAGGATCGCAAAAAAGGCAGCCTCGGCTGCCTTTTTTGCGCAACGCGGCGCGCGCGCGACACGCGTCCGGCTACAAGCTCAACGGTACACCCTTGTTGCGTGCCGCGCAGCACGATATAGTAAGCGCATCATTGTTGATTTATTATTGAGCCATGCTGAGCCGTATCCACCACGCAGCGATCATCTGCTCGAATTACGACGTTTCCAAACGTTTCTATACCGAATGCCTGGGGCTGCGCATCGTGGCCGAGCATTACCGCGCCGAGCGCCAGTCGTACAAGCTCGACCTTGGCCTGCCCGACGGCGGGCAGATCGAGTTGTTTTCCTTCCCCGAGCGGCCGCCGCGGCCGTCCTATCCGGAGGCGCGCGGGCTGCGCCACCTGGCGTTCGAGGTCGCCGACGTGGCCCAGTGCAAGCGCGAACTGGAAGCCAAGGGCGTCGCCGTCGAGGACATCCGCGTCGACGAATACACCGGCAGGCGTTTCGTGTTCTTCGCCGACCCGGACCAGCTGCCGCTGGAATTGTACGAGGCGCCCGCCGGCGCGTAATGCCGAGGCGTCGCTGGCTCGTTTAAAACCAAGGGCGTATGCGGCCCTCGGGCAGAACAATAAGCACAACCCAAACAGGAACGAGCATGCGGAAGTTTTGCAGCGAGGGCGTCGAGCGGCTGGAACCGTACGTGCCGGGGGAGCAGCCGGCCGTCGCCGGCCTGGTCGAGCGAGGGGCTGCCGTCGGCCGCCAACTTCGTCTTCGCCCGCCACGGCCGGCACGACGCGGCGCGGCTGCAAGCGGCGCTGCGCGAGCGCAAGATCCTGGTGCGCCACTTCCGCAAGCCGCGCATCGAGCAGTTCCCGCGCATTTCCATCGGCACCGACGCGCCATGCCAGGCGCTGGTGCAGGCGCTGCACCAACTATTTTCCGCGGAGGCCGGCGCCGCCGGCCGTCCGGCATAGGCACCCAGCCACCCACCCGAGGAGTACCAAGCATATGAACAACCCCGTATTCGGCCGCACCCTGATCGCCGCCGCCGCCGCCCTCTGCTGCTACTGCGCGCAGGCGGCCTCGCTGGCGCCGGTGGCGGCGCAGCACGGCATGGTCGTATCGGCCCAGCACCTGGCCTCGCAAATCGGCGTCGACGTCTTGAAAAAGGGCGGCAACGCGGTCGACGCCGCCGTCGCGGTCGGCTACGCGCTGGCGGTGGTCTACCCGGCCGCCGGCAACCTCGGCGGCGGCGGCTTCATGACGATCCAACTGGCCGACGGGCGCAAGACCTTCCTCGACTTCCGCGAGAAGGCGCCGCTGGCGGCGACCGCGAATATGTACCTGGACGCCGACGGCAACGTCGTCAAGGGCCTCAGCTCGCGCGGCCACCTGGCCGTCGGCGTGCCCGGCACGGTGGCGGGGATGCAGTACGCGCTGGAGAAATACGGCACGATGAAGCGCGCCGCGCTGCTGGCGCCGGCGATCGCGCTGGCCGGGCGCGGCTTCGTGCTGGGCGAGGGCGACATCGACCTGCTGCAAACGGCCACCGACGACTTCCGCAAGGACGCGCCGTCGGCGGCGATTTTCCTCCACCGCGGCGCCGCGTTCGAACAGGGGCAGAAGCTGGTGCAACGCGACCTGGCCAAGACGCTGGCGCTGATCAGCCGCAACGGCGCGGCCGGTTTCTACAAGGGTCCGGTCGGCGCCGCGCTGGTGGCCTCCAGCGCGGCCGGCAAGGGCATCCTGACGCAGGCCGACCTGGACCAGTACAAGGTGCGCGAGATGGCGCCGGTCGAATGCGACTACCGCGGCTACCGCGTGGTGTCGGCGCCGCCGCCAAGCTCGGGCGGCGTGGTCATTTGCGAGATCCTGAACATCGTCGAAGCCTATCCCTTGAAGGAAATGGGTTACCGCTCGGCCAGCGCGGTGCACCTGCAGATCGAGGCGATGCGCCACGCCTACGTCGACCGCAACAGCTACCTGGGCGACCCGGACTTCGTCAAGAATCCGATCGAGCGGCTGACCGACAAGGCCTACGCGGCCAAGGTGCGCGCGGCGATCGACCCGCTCAAGGCCGGCGTGTCGAAGGACATCAAGCCGGGCGTCGAACCCCACGAGGGCAGTAACACCACGCACTATTCGATCATCGACAAGGACGGCAACGCGGTCTCGGTCACCTATACGCTGAACGACTGGTTCGGCGCAAAGGTGACGGCGGCCAAGACCGGCGTGCTGCTCAACAACGAGATGGACGACTTCACCGTCAAAGTCGGCGTGCCGAACATGTACGGCTTGGTGCAGGGCGAAGCCAACGCCATCGCCCCCGGCAAGCGGCCGCTCAGCTCGATGAGCCCGACCATCGTCACGAAGGACGGCAAGCCGGTGCTGATCGTCGGCACGCCGGGCGGCAGCCGCATCATTACCGCCGTGGTGCACACGCTGCTCAACGTCATCGACTACGGCATGAACATCCAGGAAGCCGTCGACGCGCCGCGCTTCCACCAGCAATGGCTGCCGGACGTCACCAACGTCGAACCGTTCGGCCTGAGCCCGGACACCGCCAAGCTCCTCGGCGGCATGGGCCACAACCTGGGCGCGGCGCAGCCGGCCAACCACGTCGCCGCCATCATCGTCGGCGCGCCCGCGCTGGGCGGCAAGCCGCGCGGCGCCAACCGCTATTACGGCGCCAACGACCCGCGCCGCAACACCGGCCAGGCGCTGGGGTACTAGGGCGTCCGCCGCGCCGGCTGGCGCCCCAAGGGGCCAAGCCGGCGCGGCGCGCTCGCGCATGCACGCCTTTACTTGAGCGCGCGCAGCGCGCGGGCGCGCAATCCATGCGATACAGGACGGGCGGCCTTGTCGACAAGCAAGCACATCCGACTATGCTTGACGCGCAGCGGCGGCGCTCAATGGAAAAATGCGCACCTTCAATCAATCGCAGGGCATGTTTACAATCTACGACCCCGGCTACCACCGCGTCGCGCCGGAGCTGTCGACGCCGGCGCGCGCCGCGGCGGTCCGGTTCGAAGAGACGATCCGGCGCGACAGCATCGAAACCGGCGCGTTTTTCAGCTGGGACGGAACCATGCTATCGAAGCGATCGGGCCAGGTCGATCAAGTCAGGTTTCTTCCCCGCGATCTCGCCGGCACGGCCGGCGCGCTGTTCACCCACAACCACCCGTCGGGTCTGTCGTTTTCGTGCGCCGACGTGGGGAACGCCATCGGCCTCGGCCTGTCGGAGCTGCGCGCGGTATCCCCCGCCTACCGGCACGTCATGACGGCTATGCGCGCGTGGCCGAAGGAATCGACCATCCAAGGCGTGTATGATGAGGAATTAAGGCTGGCGTATGGCGACGTGGCGGACATGGTGAACCGCGGCGAGCTGTCGGTTCAATACGCCACCGCCGAAATCCACCATCGCGCGTGGGAACGGGCGTCCACCAGGCTGGGCTTGAACTATATTCGGGAGGCATCGTAGAACATGATGATCGATACGGCCATGCCAACTCTTGAGGACATCGTGGCGCGCTCGAGCGCGCCGGAGGGACACGCCAACGACGTCATCGTTGGCGCCGGTAAGCTGGTGTACTGGAAGCGCCGCGCCGACCTCGACGGCAGCGAAGGCCTGACCTTCTTCGACGGCGACCTGCGCGACGTGCTGGAGCCGGACGACCCGCGCGTCGTCGCCGAACTGGAGCAAGAACACGCGCACCAGCGGCGGGGTCTGACCCTCGGGGTCTGACCCCGGCCTTAGGCCTCTGCTTGATTTGACTTCAGCAGCGCGGCAACATCCGCAGCCAGTGGCGATACTCTTCCTATATACGTTTTATTATATGGAGCGCGCGATGATTACTCTCAAAGTAACAACCGTGGGGACGTCGGAAGGATTCATCCTCGACAGGGAGACCAAGCTCAAACTCGGAGTAAAAACCGGCGACACCGTCTATCTGACGGAAGCACCGGGCGGCGGCTTGCGCATCACCCCTTACAATCCCGATTTCGCCCGCCAGATGGAACTTGCCGAACAATTGATGCGCGACGACCGTGAAGTGCTACGGGCCATGGCCGAGTGAACACTTGGCGCTGGGTTCGGCGTGACGTTGTCTTCGCCGTACATGATGTGCAATTGGCGCAGCATGGCGGGCTGGACGGGGTCAGCGACGAAAACGCAGTGCGGGCGGCGCTTGCGCGCCCCGAACAACTTAACATCTACGGCATACCGCCGCCCGATGCCGGCGCCTTAGCCGCGGCGTATGCATTTGGGCTAACGCGCACCCATTGCTTTAACGATGGCAACAAGCGGACAGCTTGGGTGGTCGCTCGGCTTTTTTTAGCCGACAATGGTTTTCGACTGGTGTTTTCCGCCATGGACGCCATTCGCATTATGGAAGGCCTTGCCACCGGAACGGTAAACGAAGAGCAGATGGCGCAATGGTTGCGTGAAAGGCTATGCCTTGCCAAGTAGCGCTTGGTTGAAGGCAGCCGGCACGCAAGGGCGGGGTCAGCCCCCTAATGCAGTTCAGTTAAGCGGCTTCGTCGTTGAAAATAATCAAAACCAACGGTGTAACCCTGGGGTCAGACCCCAATCCACCCAAGTTAAGAATTTTTCTTTAAAAGTAGAGCGAAATACAATAAAAAGCTTGACATGCCAGTGAGGTAGGGCGCGGCCAGTGAG
>NZ_JBJXIB010000196.1:0-6317 GCF_046115965.1 Janthinobacterium sp. CG_23.3
TGTTGTATTGTGTCGACAAACCGCCCGGCCACAACCACCGCCGAAGAGGAAACACCCCACCCCCCCCCCCCCCCCCCCCCCTCCCCCCCGCCACCGAAAGCCGCACCATGCCCGTCGCGCCAGCCGCCACGCCCGTTCCCGCACGACTGCTTAGCCTGGACGCCTTCCGCGGCTTCGTCGTCCTGGCCATGGTCTGGCTCAACTACATTGCCGGGATGCCCGGCCTGCCGCACTGGCTCCAGCACGCCGGCGCCGGCGCCGACGGCGTCACCCTGCCCGACCTGGTGTTCCCGGCCTTCCTGTTCATTGTCGGCGTGGCGATTCCACTGGCGCTGCAGCGCCAGCGCGGCCGCGTCGGCTTGCCGCTGCTGGGCCGACTGGGCTGGCGCGCCGCCGGCCTGATGCTCGCCGGCGTCGTGCTGGCCAACGCCTACCGCTACGACGCGGCCGCCGCGGCGCTGCCGCGCGCGCTGTACTTCGTGCTGTTTTACGCCGCGCTGATCCTGCTGTGGCGGCAAAGCGCCAGCCGCGGCGCCGCCTTCTACACCGGCGCCGCGCTGATGCTGGCGCTGCTGCTGGCGTTTCGCGGCACGCTCAACGGCGAATTCGACCGCGTCTGGCTGCAGCACAGCTGGTGGGGCATCCTCGGCATGATAGGCTGGACCTACCTGTTCTGCAGCCTGATTTACCTGGCCACCGGCGGCAACCGCGCCGCCCTGATGGGCGCGCTGGCCGGCTTGGTCGCGCTGTACATGGGCGGCCGGGTCGGCAGCCTGGATTTCCTGCCGGCGCAGTTGACGCAACTCGTCAACGTGCCGGAACTGCTGGGATCGACCGCCGCGAACGTGCTTGCCGGTACCGTCGTCGGCACCCTGTTCGTGCGCGACGGCGACGCGCCCGCCACCTCGCACGGGCAGCGCATCGGCTTCATGGCCTGGTTCGCCGCCGGGCTGGTGGCGGCCGGCATGCTGCTGCGCCCCTACCACCATATCAACAAAATCCACGCCACCGAGTCCTACACGCTGGTGTGCGCGGGGGCCGCGCTGGCCTTATTCCTGCTGTTTTATATAGTGATCGACGTGCTGGCATGGCGGCGCTGGAGCGCGCCGCTGCTGCCCGCCGGCGGCAACGCCCTGTTTGCCTACATCGTCCCGGACCTGTGCGAGCAGCTCGCGGCGCTGCTGCGCTTGCCGCGCCTCTGGTGGCCGTATTTGGCGACGGGCGGCGGCGCGGGACTGCTGAACGCCGCCGCGGTGACCGCCTGCATGATGCTCATCGTTGCGCTGGCGAACCGCCACGGCCTGCGCTTGAAATTTTAACCCTGGCACAAACAAGCGGCCAGGCAAGCGCCCGCGGGGCTACTCAAGGCCGAACACTTCGTCGAGGGTTGACGCGCGTAGCAGCGCCTTGCTCCAAGCCATCAACTGCTCGTCGCCGGCATCGGCCAGGCGATCCTTGAGCGTACTCGGCAAGGCGCCGAAACGCTCTTCGAGCAACGCCGACAGCATGCCGCGACGTCCTTCGATGCTGCCCTGCTGGCGGCCTTCCTGCCGCCCCGCTTGCCGGCCTTCGTCGCGAAATTTACGCTCAAAGTAACTCATGTAAGGCATCGTATCGCTCCTTTCCATTGCCTGGATGTCGGCCCACAATTCATCGTTCAATTCGGCGGGTAAACGCATCATCCAGTCTATGACGTTGAGGAAGTCGATGATACGTTGTTTGTCCCAGTTTCGCTGGAATAGCAGTACAAAAAGACGGCGCTTCGCCGCCGCCCGGCGCGCCACGTCGCCCTTGGTTTGGCGCGTCAGCAAGTGCGCCGCCGTCACCAGCGCAAACGGGTTGTCGTCCCGCAGCAATTGCTCGATTTGGCCGGCGTAATCGCTCAGTTTCACCACCGGAAAACTGAAGCGCATGTCGCAGCCGAACAGGCGATAGCCGAAGGTATCCGGCTTCCACGACGCGCTGCCGTCGGCCAGCAGCGCCAGGCTGGCGACGGGACGCCGGTAGTGGTCGTAAATGCGATAGTTGCAGACGAACATGCGCTCGGCGAAGCGGCCCTCGCGCCGCCCCTGCACTTCCAGATGCACCAGCACCCAGCGCTCGGCGCCGCCGAGCAAGGTAACCTTGGCCAGCTTGTCGGCCACGCGCTTGCCCAGTTCGGCCTCGCGCATCACCTGCGCCAGCTCCTGCTCGAGGAACTCGGGCTCGTGCGACCAGTCGATCTGCGCGTGCGCAGACGGAAAATAGAAGGCCATGAACGCCGAAAAATAGCGCGTGACGGCGTCCTTCCAGGGCGTGTCGTAATCGTCGTGGGGCGTGGCCATGGCCCAGTGTAACGGCTTGCCGCGCTTAAACCTTGATGTAAAGCCCAGCCCGGTCCAACGCGTAGCCAACCAGCCAGCACGCCAGCATGAAGGCGACAGCGAACAGCAGCGAGCTGACGGACGCGCCGGCTAGCCCCTGGAACACGCTGGTGAACAGCCAGGAATACGCGCTTTGCCCGCCGATCTTCAGCGTGAACAGGAGCACCACGGCGATCTCGGACAGCAGGTAAATGAACAGGGTGTTCTTGCCGAACACCTCGAAGAAATAGGTCCATCGTCCGGGCTTGCGGCGTTCGATGAGATACATCAGCAGCGGCAGGATCAGCAGGTCGAGCCCGACCGTATAAAGCGCGTACGAGCCGGTCCACAATTTCTTGTTGATTGGCAGTACGCCGTTCCAGCACAAGCCGATGGCCACGCAAGCCAGGCCGGCGCATGCGAGTTTCAGCATGCTGTCGACGCCCTGCCCCCGGGACTGGATCAGGCGCCCGGCGTAGTAGCCGGCGATGACGTTGACCGTGGCCGGCAAAGTGCCCAGCACGCCCTCCGGGTCGAAGGCGATGCCCTCGCCGCGATACAGGTGGCGCTCGCCCAGCAAGTACAGGTCCAGTTTCAGGCCGGCGTTGCCGGCCAGCGTATAGTCGCCGAACTGGGCCAGGGCGAACCAGTGGCCCAGCAGCGCCACCGCGCAGAACAGCAGCGCGCCGCGCTCCCGCCAGAAGTGGAGGATCAGCGCGGCCAAGCCGAAACACAGGGCGATGCGCTGCAGCACGCCGGGAATCCGCGTCGCGGCCAGCGGCGCCAGCGTCCACGCGCCGGCGGCGTCGGGCTTGATAAACGGAAACCAGTACAGCAGGAAACCGAGCAGGAAGATCAATGCGCTACGCCGGCCGATCCTGGCGCACACGGCGGCATGGCCCAGCGCCGCGTACTTCGGCAGCGCGAAACTGAGCGCGTTGCCGACCACGAACAGGAAGGTCGGGAAGACCAGGTCGGTGGGCGTGAAACCGTGCCACAGCGCGTGCAGCAGCGGCGCGTAGGTGCCGGCCTCGTTGCCCGGGGTGTTTACGATGATCATCAAGGTGACGGTCAAGCCGCGCAGGACGTCGAGCGACAGGTAACGTTGGCTGGGTGGGTTCATCATACTTTCCTGGAGGGCGCCGGCGGCTTACAACTTGGCGCGCAGGCCGAAATAGTACTGGCGGCCGTTGGCGTACAGCGCGGTCGGCTGGTCGCGGGTGGCGCCGTAGGATTTCAGCACCGCGTTGTTCAGGTTCAACGCGTCAAAGGTCAGCGAATAGCGCTCGCTGAGCTTGTAGTTGAGCGACGCGGCCAGGTTGCCCACCGCGTCGACATGCTGCGGCGAGCTGCTGAACAAGCCGGACAGGAAGGTCGAGCGGTAGGTGTAGGCCAGCCGCGTGCTCAGGCGCGCGTCCTCGTAATACGCTTCCAGGTTGTAGGTGGCCTTCGAGCTGCCCACCATCGGCGCGCCGTCGGCCGCCTTGCCGTCGGTGTAGGTGTAGTTGCCCAGCACGCCGAAGCCGCCCCACAGGCCCTGCTGGTAGCTCAGCTCGACGCCCCGGTTTTTGGCGCCGATATTGGCCGGCGACTGGATCACGTAGGTGTTGAACTTTTTGAAGGTGTTGTTGTAATACGTGACCGGCGCGGTGCCGAACGTGACGTAGGACGCCATGTCCATGTAGAACACGCCGGCCGACAGCAGCGCCTTCGGCGCGAAATACCATTCCAGCGTGGCGTCGTAGTTGGTCGAGCGGATCGGTTTCAGGTCCGGGTTGCCGCCGCTGCCGGTCAGCAGCTGGTCGTTCAGGTTGACCGCCCCCACCAGCGCGCTGTAGTCGGCCCGCGCCATGGTCTTGGCGACGGCGACGCGCGCCACCAGGGCCGGACTCAGATCGAACTTGAAGTTGGCGCTGGGCAGCACGTCGGTGTAACTGTGCTCGGCCAGGGTCGGCGTGTACTGGCCGAAGATGCTGTCCTGGCTGATCGGGTTCGGTCCGCCCGGCACATTCGTCACCGTGCTCTGGCGCGTGCGCACGACGCGCACGCCGACGTTGCCGCGCCACTGCGCGCCGGCCAGGTTGAGCATCGCGTAGGCCGCGAGGTTCCTTTCCTTGACGTCCAGCTCGGCCGGCCAGTTGCGCGAATTCGGCCCGCCCGCCGTGTCGTACTGGTCGGCCCAGGCTTGCACCGCGGCCGGGTTCAACTGCCAGTAACGGCCGAACGCGCCGCCGCCCAGGGTGTTGCCGTAATTGGCCGGATAAGTGGCGCCGTTCCACACCGGCAGGGGCGCGGCGGCGCTGCCGTCGCAGCGCGCGCAACCGCGGTTTTCGGGCCAGCCGACGTTGCGGTGGTGCGCCGCGTAGCGCAGGCCGGCCTTGGCCGACTCCCAGACGCCGTCGCCGATGCTCAGCTCGGCGTCGGCCTGGCCGTACTGCTCGGTGTCCAGGGTTTTCACGTGCGAGCCCCAGCCGGAGGCCGTCACGGCGTTGCCGAACCTGGACACGTCCAGGCCGGGAAAGCCCATCTGCGCCGGCGCCAGGCCGTTCAGCCGGTAGGACATGCCGGCCCCGGTCAGGCCGGCCTCGTAGCCGAGGTCGTCCGGTGTTGCGCCGACGCCGCGGGTGCCGCCGGCGCTGGCCGACAGGCGCAGGCGCTCGCTGGCGCGGTAACTGCCATTGAGGTCGAGGTAGGCGGTCGACGAGTGCGATCCGGGCCGGTAGATCTGGTCCACCATGGCCGGGTACAACTGGGCGTTGTGGCGGCCGTCGGCGCCGGCGCCCGGGTACTGCGACGCCGGGAACAGCGCCGCCACCAGCGTGTTGTTGCGCACCGTGTACTGGGACGGCACCACGCCGACCGGCTTGCCGTCGGCGTCGACCGCGTTCAGGTTGGCGCCCGGCTGGCTGTAGAAGCTGCGGTTGTAGTTGGCCGCCTCGAGCTTGGAGGCGAAGCCGTTCAGGTCGAGCGTCAGGTCGGCGTGCGGCTTGAGCTGGATGTCGAAGCTGCCGCCGCTGCGCTTGCGGCGCTGCTCGAACAGCGCGGCGTTCACGCCCAGCGGCGCGCGCACCCCGGCCAGGTCCGGATGGGCGCGCGCTGCCGGGCTGTCCGGCGCGATCGGCGCGTAACCGAAGAATTCCTGGCCGTCACGCCGCTCGTGGCGCTTTTGCGAAAACAGTTGCAGCAGCACGCCCAGCGAGTTGGCCTGGTTCTTCCAGTTGAGCAGGCCGTTCAATTGCGGATCGGTGCGGCCCGGCAGGTCGGCGTAAATCGCCTGCAGCGACAGCTCGGCCGTGAACGGCTGCTTGAACGACAGCGGCTTGCGCGTTTCAATATTGACGGAGCCGGCCACGCCGCCCTCGACCAGGTCGGCCTGGGCGCTCTTTTGCACCGTCACGCGGTTGACGATTTCGGCCGGCAGCAGCGCGAAGCTGACGCTGCGCCCGACCGTGCCGACCTGGTCGTTGACGAACCAGTCGCCGGTGCCGACGGCGTGGCCGTTGATCAGGGTCTGGGTCAGGCTGGGGCTGGTGCCGCGGATGCTGACGCGGTCGTTCTCGGAAAAACCGCCGTCGCCGCCGGCCGCCGATGAAATGTTCACGCCCGGCACGCGCTGCACCGCGTCGGCGACGTTCTTGTCGGGCAGCTTGCCGATGTCCTCGGCGCTGACCACGTCGAGCACCGAGTCGCTGTTGCGCTTCTGGTTCAGCGACTGCTGGCGCGCCGCGCGGATGCCCGTCACCACCACTTCCTGGACGGCGCCGCCGGCCGGCGCCGCCGCTGCCGTGTGCGCCTGCTGCGCGTCGGCCGCCGCCGCGACGGCCAGCAAGGCCGCCGCCGCAATCGGTGTCAATGTCATCGTCATACCGTCCCCTTGATGATCAATCCACCCAAGTTAAGGATTTTCCAACCTTTTAACATGGTTTTTGGGCCATGTGCTTGTGCGGCTTCGGCCTGGCTTTGCGTGTTTTGGAT
>NZ_JBJXIB010000197.1:0-6280 GCF_046115965.1 Janthinobacterium sp. CG_23.3
CCACACAACCCGTTACGCCCAGTTGCACCGCTTATGAAAGCGGGTACCCGCTACCGATCCGGAAGTCAATTTCCATACAAAACGGCATAGAGCCCTGTTCGGGAAGTTGGGCAATGCTTCGAGGGTGTCGGCCATCAGGCGACGCCGGGGGTTCGGGGCTATTGCGTTTGGCGGTGACGAGCAGTACCGGACAGCGGCCTGAATTTGCTGACGGCGGCAATCGTGCGTGGCATGCCGCTTACTTGGAGCGCGTCGCCCAGGCGCTGCGCGACGCCGGCAGTTAACAGACGACTCCCTGCAGCAATCCATGTCGCCGCCGGGTTGGCAGCGCATCAACCTGGCAGATGACCTTTGCCGGCAAAACCGTAAGATGGACGAGGAGGAAACTCGGCCGCTACGGGCGCGTCAAAACCCTTAACGTCCTACTTCTTCCGTTTCCCCTGTTCTCCCCGCGGACACCGCCTACTTCGTGACGATGGCGCGCTGCATCGGAGCCAGTTTGGCGATCAGCTTGTTTTGCACGCTGTTGGGCACGCCGTGGCGCTCCATCGCCAGTTGCAAGTCCTCGGCGACGGCGTTGAACTGGGCGTTGGTGATCTTTAAATCAACGTGCGACGACTCCATGTCGCGGTCCTTGTACTTGCCGGTGTACTTGCACGGGCCGCCGCTGAATTCGCACAACTGCTCGGCCAGGCGCCCGGCCAGCTGCTCCATGTCGAAATCGACAAAGCTTTCCTTGACTCGTACGTCCTGCTGAACCAAGGTCAGGAAACTGGCGACGATCTTGTCGATGCCCTCCTTGCCGCCCAGGCCGCGGTACGTCGAGTCTTCGCTGTACGGCGTCTGCGCCATGCCCAGCGAGGACGCCAGCAGCAGGCCGGCGGCGGCCCAGGTGCTCCATTTTTTCATCATCTTCATCTCCCGGATGGATACCGCCGACGACGGCTTAGCGCGGATACAAAATCATTTGCGTGCAACGGAACAGCGCGATGGTCTTGCCGCTGGCCTGCTCCGTCACCACCGCGTCCCACACCTGCGTAGTACGGCCGCCGTGCGCCAGCGTGGCGGTGCACAGCACCACGCCCTCGCGCGCCGTGCCAAGGTGGTTCGACTTCAGTTCAATCGTCGTGAAGTTGGCCGCGCCCTCGGGCAGGTTGGCCACGCAACCGTAGCCGCAGGCCGTGTCCGCCAAGCTTACCACGCTGCCGGCGTGCAGGAAACCGTTGGGCGCAAGCAGGTGCGGCGCCACGACAAACTGGGCGCTCAGGGTGCGCTCGCCGATGTCGGTGACGACGATGCCCATATGCGCCGGCAGCGTACCGACGCCGAACTCGTTGAAATAGGCGGGGGTGGGAATAGGTCTGGTCATGTTCTTTTTCGTGTAGTGGTCGCGTCGGGCCGACGCGGCTTCGCCCAAGCCCGATGATAGCAATTTTTCGGAGATGTCCCCGGCGCCGGCAAAAAAGCCAGGCGCGGCCGTCAGCCGGCCAGCGGGTCGAGCCGCGTCACCAGCAACTGGTCGATGCGGTTGCTGTCGATGTCGACCACTTCGAACTTGTAGCCGGCGTATTGCACGCAGTCGGTGCGCTTGGGGATCTTGCGCAGCGAGTACATGATGAAGCCGGCGATGGTTTCGTAGTTCTGGTCGTCCGGGAAGTGGCCGATGCCAAGCGCGTATTGCACGTCCTGCACCGGGGTCAGGCCGTCGATCAGCCAGGAGTCGGCGTCGCGCTTGACGATCTGCTCCTCGGCCGACTGGCTCACCATATTGCCCATCAGGGTACTGAGCACGTCGCTCAGCGTGATCACGCCGACCACCAGCGCGTATTCGTTGAGGATGACGGCGAAATTGTCGCGCTTGCTCTTGAAGCGGCTCAACACCTCCCACAGCGTCAGCGTGTCCGGCACCACCAGCGCGGTGCGGATGGTCAGCTCGCTGATGGCCAGCGAGCGCTGGTTGAGCAGGCGCAGCAGGATGTCCTTCGAGTTGACGCAGCCGACCATTTCATCGATGCCGCCGTTGCAGACCAAAAAGGTCGAATGCGGGTGCTCGGTGATTTTCTGCTTGATGACGTCGATGCCGTCGTGCAGCGAAAAGTAGACGATACTGTCGCGCTGCGTCATCGACGCGGTGACGGTGCGGGTCTCAAGTTCGAAAACGTTTTCGATCACGTGGTGTTCGCGCGTGTGCAGCACGCCGGCCTGGGCGCCGGCGTCGATCATGGCGACCACGTCGGCCGAGGTGATGTCGTCGTTGCGCACGGTCGACACCTTGCAGATGCGGAAAAACAGATTGGCCAAGCCGTTGAACAGCAGCACGGCGGGCTTGAACACGCGGATGCAAACGAGCATAGGCCCGATCACCACCAGCGCCACCCGCTCCGGCGCGGTCATCGCCAGGCGTTTCGGGATCAGGTCGGCGAGCAGGATGAACATCGAGGTGACGAACAGGAACGAGAGCAGGAAGCTGGCCGTCTCGACGCCGGCGCCGCCGTCGTAGAACTGGCGGATGAATTGCGCGATGTAGGGCGGAAAGGAGGCCTCGCCCAAGATACCGCCGAGTATCGCCACCGCGTTCAGGCAGATCTGCACGACGGTGAAGAAATGCCCCGGCTGGGCCTGCAAGGCCAGCACCTTCTCGGCCTGGCGCACGCCTTCGGCGGCCAGCAGTTGCAGCTTCAGTTTGCGCGCCACCGCCAGCGAAATCTCGGCGCTGGAGAAGAAGGCGCTACAGCCGATCAAGGCCCCGAGGATGGAAATATTGTTTACAAAAGTCATGCTGTTTCCCGGTGGCCGTCGATTCTCGACATGAATTATAGGCTTGAATAGGGGCAATAACCGTTTCCTTGGCCGGCGCGCGGCGTTCGCGCGGCCGGGCCGGCTTATTTGCGGCGGCGCTTCCACCAGACCAGCGTGCCGCTGACGAAAAAGCCCAGCGGCAGCAGGCCGAACAGGCTGATGAAGACGCGGCCGGCCGTGCCGAACGCCTGGCCGCTGTGCAAGGGGAACTGCCAGCCGAGGAAGCGCTCGCCGCCCGGCGCGCGCAGCGGGTCGCGCACGCGCAGCGGCTTGCCGCTGACGGCGTCGAGCGTGATGCGGGTGGCGCCGTCGCCCTGCGCCACCTCGTTCGGCTGGCGCACCCGGATTTCATACGGCAGCGCCGGTTTCGCCGGCAGCGCGATACGCGACACCCGCCCGCCCGGATACAGCGCCTGCGCCAGCGCCATCGCCGCGCCGGGCGGGATGTGCGGGCCGGCGCTGGTGTTGCCCAGCTTGCCGGTCGGCCCCAGCTCGGCCACCATGTCGACCACCGGCACCACGACCTGCGGCAGGTTCATGTAGACGCCGGAAAAGGCCAGCACCAGCAGCACCGGCGCGGCGAAAAAGCCGCTGGCCTTGTGCGAGGAATAGAACAGGCGCGGCCAGGAGCCGCCGAAGGAAATACGCAGCGCGCGCCGCAGCGCCGGCCAGTTCGGCCGCGGCCACCACAGCACCAGCCCGGTGAGCGCCAGCACCAGCATGACCACGCCGGCGCCGCCGACCAGCGTTTTGCCGATCTCGCCCGACAGCAGGTAGCGGTGCAGATGGAACAGGGTCGGCATCAAGAGCGGGCGCGACAGGCCGTAGCGGCCCCACTCGCGCTCGCCCTTGATCTCCAGCGTATACGGGTCGAGCATCACCTGGCGCGTCAGCGCCTGGGCGGTGGCGGCGGCGTCGGCCGGCAGCGGCCGGCGGTAGGAGGCGACGTAGACGTCGTGCGGGTGCGACGGCGGGTTCAGCTGCGCCGGCTTGCCGTAGGCCGGATTGGCGCTGAGGTGGTCAACCACTTCCTGCACCTTTTGCGGCGTCACCAGGAACGGCGCGCCGGGATGGTTCGGCGTGGCCTGCAGCAATGTCGGGTTGAGCAGCGCGTCCAGTTCCGGCAGCCAGGCGATAAGCGAACCGGTCAGGCCGAGCATGACGAAGACGATGCCGCAGGACAGGCCGAGGTACAGGTGCAACTTGCCGATGACAAGCTGGCTCAGGCGTTTAGGCATGACGGGCTTTTTAATGGGATGATATGGACGCCGGCCAAGCGGCGGTCTGCATGGGCGCGCGAAGTCCGCCAGAATAACACCAATGAGTATCGTTATCGATATTACGGCGCCGGCGATGTGCGTAGGTCGGATTCCGCCCGATGGGCTGATCCGACCTACGACGCGCTAACTTTCCGTTGGCGTTCGCCAGCCCTGGCTTGGCCGAAACAGGGGCGAAAAAAAACCGCGCGGCGCTTGGCCGGGCGGTTTTTTGCGGCGCGCGAAGGCGCGTCAGGCGTTTAGCGCCGATTCGACGCCGGCGCCGTGCGCCTGCTCGTCGGCGTGGTAGGAGCTGCGCACCATCGCGCCCACGGCGGCGTGGACGAAGCCCATCTTGTACGCTTCCGCCTCGAACATCTTGAACACGTCAGGGTGCACGTAGCGGCGCACCGGCAAGTGGTCGCCCGACGGCGACAGGTACTGGCCGATGGTCAGCATGTCGACGTTGTAGGTGCGCAGGTCGCGCATCACCTGCAGGATTTCCTCGTCGGTCTCGCCCAGGCCGACCATGATGCCGGACTTGGTCACGGCGTTCGGGTACAGCGCCTTGAAGTCGCGCAGCAGTTCCAGCGAGTGGGTGTAGTCCGAACCCGGGCGCGCCTCCTTGTACAGGCGCGGCACGGTTTCCAGGTTGTGGTTCAACACGTCCGGCAGGCCGTCCTTGAACAGCGCCAGCGCCTTGGCCAGGCGGCCGCGGAAGTCCGGCACCAGCACTTCGATGCGGGTGTTCGGCGACAGCGCGCGGGTTTGCTGGATGCACTCGACGAAGTGGCCGGCGCCGCCGTCGCGCAGGTCGTCGCGGTCGACCGAGGTGATGACGACGTAGTTCAGGCGCAGCTTGGCGATGGTCTTCGACAGGTTGGCCGGCTCGTCAACGTCGAGCGGGTCCGGGCGGCCGTGGCCGACGTCGCAGAACGGGCAGCGGCGGGTACACTTGTCGCCCATGATCATGAAGGTCGCGGTGCCCTTGCCGAAGCATTCGCCGATGTTCGGGCAGCTGGCTTCCTCGCACACGGTGACGAGCTTGTTCTCGCGCAGGATTTCCTTGATCTCGTAGAAGCGGGTCGAGGCCGAGGCGGCCTTGACGCGGATCCAATCCGGCTTTTTCAGGCGCTCGACCTGCTGGATCGGGATGATCTTGATCGGGATGCGCGCGGTCTTGCTGGCGCCTTTTTGCTTTTCGCTCGGGTTGTAGGCGGGAGCGACGCTCGGGGTGGTCTCAGAAGTCATTGGCTGCATGCCCTAGGGCTTAGTTACGTTATTCGGTTGCTGCGGCGGGGCGCTCGGCGCCGTCCACATCGAGTAAAGCGGTCAGTTCGCGCGCCAGCGCCAGTTGCACCTCGGCCAGCGTCGCGGTCGAACCCATGCTGCGCATGTCCACCGTTTCCAGCCCGCTGTAGCCGCACGGGTTAATCCACGAAAACGGCGCCAGGTCCATCGCCACGTTCAGCGACACGCCATGGTAGGTGCAGCCGTTGCCGCGCACTTTCAGGCCCAGCGCGGCGATCTTGGCGCCCTTGCGGGGGCCGCCGGCGACGTAGATGCCGGGCGCGCCATCGATGCGCTCGCCAGCCAGATTATACGCCGCCAGCACGTTGATGATGGCTTGCTCGATTTTGTGGACGAATTGGCGCGCGTACAGTTTGCCGCCGGGCTTGTTACGGCGCAGGTCCATCAGCAGGTAGATCACCACCTGGCCGGGGCCGTGGAAGGTGACTTCGCCGCCGCGGTCGGTCTGCACCACCGGGATCGCGTGCTCGGGAATGCCGGCGCCGGCCAGCAGGTGGTTGCGGTCGGCCGCCAGGCCCAGCGTGAACACCGGCGCGTGCTCGACGATCCATAGTTCGTCGGGCGTGTCGGTGCCGCGGGCGTCGGTGAAGGCGCGCATCGCGGCGAAGGTGGCTTCGTAGTCGGCTTGGCCGAGGTGGCGGATCAGCGCCGGTTCGGCTGGGGTGGTGGACATGGGCGGGTCAGTTTTTTGGACCCCGCCATTATAAGGCAGGCCGGGGTTTCGTTCCCGGCGGCCCCCGCTGGCGTTACGTTAGCGTGTAGTAGGTCGGATTAGCGTAGCGTAATCCGACCACGTTGGCCGCGGCGAGACGCGCTGCGCCAGGGCGATTGCATGAAGGCGGAGCCGAGGCGATGAGCACAGCTTGTAGGTATCGCTTGTAAACTCTTTGAAAAAGGCGTTTACTCTCGATATT
>NZ_JBJXIB010000198.1:0-5956 GCF_046115965.1 Janthinobacterium sp. CG_23.3
TTTTACCCCGGGCTGGTTCCTTAGAGCATCAAGACTCCGCGCGACAACTGCGCTTTGTTGAGCGGTTGACCACCGCTCTTGGCCCTTTCCCTGTGGGGGGTTGGGGGGCGCCCCCGGCGCCGGCGCGGCCGGCGGCCAAGGCCAGCGCGCCATACAATAAAGTTTGATATCTCATCTTCAATATCCACAAACGTATAGGCGCGACGAAGCGACGGCGCGCACGCCGTGGCAAAACATCATCGGCCGACAGGGGGGGGGAAACCGGCGCCGCGACTGGCGCGCCGGAGCGCAAACACTAGCGGGCGGGCGGGGGATACTTGTTGCGTCCGGCGCCCTTGCCGTCCAGTTCGGTCAACTTGACCTGGGGATTGACGCGGCGCGCCTCCTCGAATATCTCGAAATGCAGATGCGGGCCGGTCGCCATGCCGGTGCTGCCAACCTTGCCGATGAGCGCGCCGGCGGCGACCGTCTCGCCGACCTTGACGGCGGTGCTGTCGAGGTGGGCGTACATCGAGCGCCGCTTGTGCGCATGTTCGAGCATGATATAGATGCCGTAGCGGGAGTCGCGGGCGACCTCGCCAACCGTGCCGGCGGCCACGGCGAGCACCGGCGTGCCCTTGGGCGCGCCGAAATCGATGCCCTTGTGGGCGCTGCGATGGACGTTGCCGATGTGGCCGTACCAGCTGTTGACGCGCACCACGTCGAGCGGATTGCGCCACAGCTCGACCGGCGCCTCGGCGACCTCGGCCACGGCGTCCAGCACGGCCGCCGCCAGCGGCACCGTTTCGCCCCAGGCGAAGGCCGGCCGCAGCACGGCGCCGGCAAGCAGTACCGCCGCCAAGGACAGCCCCGGCACCCACTTGCCGAAGGCGCTGAGCTTGCCGGCGCCGGCCTGGCGCATCAGCCGCACCCGCTCCAGCATGCCGCCGCCGCCGCCGAAGGCCAAGCCGGGCATGCCGTACGGCTGCGCAACGGCGGCGCCGGCTTGCGCCTTGAGCTGCAACACCAGCGCCGCCGCGTACTCCCGGCGCTGCCCTTGCGGCCGCCCGGCCAGCACCTGGCGGTCGCAAGCCAGTTCCTGCGCCCAGCCCAGCTTGTCGCCCATCCAGCGCAGCGCCGGATTGAACCACAACACGCTTTGCAGCAACAGCGCCAGCGCCTGCCACAGCGGGTCGCGGCGGCGCCAGTGGGTCAGCTCGTGCTCGACGATCATCTGCTGCTGTTGCACGCTGAAGTGATCCAGATGCGCGGGCAGCAACAGGCAAGGTTTGAACAGGCCGGCGAGCATCGGCGACACCGCCGCCGCGGTCTGGCGCACCGCCAGGCCGCGGCGTTCCAGCTCGGCCACCTGGGCCGGGGCGAAGGCCGGATGGGCGCGCAGCTGCGCCCCGTCCAGACGCACCGACGCGGCCAGCATCAGGCGCCACAGCCGCTGCGCCCGCCACACCCGCCGCAAGGCCCACAGCATACCGGCCAGATACAAGGGCAGCCACAACGCCGGCAGGCCAAGGCGCCAGTCCAGGCGCGTCGCGGCGCCCGCCGGCGCCGCGGCCGGCCCGACCATCAAGGCCAGCGGCGTGGCGGCCGTCACCGTCACCGGCGGCACGACGCTCCAGCGCGGCTTTTGCGGCAGCAGCGCCAGCACGAACACGGCGCCGACCACGCCCTGGGCCAGCAGCCAGAGCGCGCGCTGGGCCGCCAGCGCCGGCCAGCGCCGCAGCGCCAGCCGCAGCGCGCCCCACAGCAGCAGGCCGGCCAGCAAAGACACCAGGCTCGCATATAAAAGTTTCAAGGAAATGAGGGTGGTAAGCAGCGGCATGTCCATCGCGCTTACTCCTTGGCGTCGCCGGGCCAGTCTTGCAGCAACTGTTCCAGCTCGGCCAGTTCGTCCTGGTCGACCAGCTTGCTACCGCTGAACATGTTGACCGGCAGCGGACTATCGAGTTCCATCACGCGGCGCCCGAAGTCGCGGGCGAACGCGGCCAGCGTGGCGACCTTGTCCAGTTCGGCGCGGTAGACCAGCATGCCGTGCAGGCTCTGCTGGCTAAGCATGTGTTTCTCCAGCATGCGCTCAAGCGTCTTGCGGGTCGACGAAAACGACCAGCCCAGCTCGTCGGCGGCGCCCTCGTGGATTTCGCGCGCGCTCAGCGGTTGCTGTTTCCACAGCACCTTCAGCAGGCTCAGTTCGGTGACGGATGGGGTGGACATCTGCGGTACTCCGTTTGTGACTAACGAAGCAATTATGCGACATGCGTCACATAAGATCAAGCTTTTCATGCGACATCCGTCGCACGCCCTCCCCTCCGGCGCCGTCCTATGCCGTCAGAACGCCTCCCAAGCGTCGCCGGCGCCGGCCTTGGCCTGCGGCGCAGCCCGGCTCCGCACGGCGTTGGCCGTGGCGGCAAGGCGCGGCGGCGCCGCCCGCGGTGTCAACTTGCCCACCGGCTGCGCGCGCGGCCGCGGCGCCGGCGCGCTCGCGGCGGGCGCGTGATTGGTCTTGAACACGCTGACCGCGGTGGCCAGGCTGGCGGCCTGGTCCTGCATCGACGCCGCCGCCGCGGCCGCCTGTTCGACCAGCGCGGCGTTTTGCTGCGTCACCTGGTCCATCTGGACGATGGCCTGATTGACCTGCTCGATGCCGGTGCGCTGCTCGTCGCTGGCCGAGGAAATCTGGTTGACGATGTCGCTGACCCTTTGCACGCTGGCGACGATGTCGCGCATGGTGGTGCCGGCCTGGTCGACCAGCCGGGTGCCGATGTCGACCTGCTCGACCGAGTCGTCGATCAGGGTCTTGATTTCCTTGGCCGCACCGGCCGAGCGCTGCGCCAGGTTGCGCACCTCGGAGGCAACCACGGCGAAGCCGCGGCCCTGCTCGCCGGCCCGGGCCGCCTCGACCGCCGCGTTCAGCGCCAGAATATTGGTCTGGAAGGCGATGCCGTCGATGACGCCGATGATGTCGACGATCTTGCGCGAGGACGAGTTGATCGAGCCCATCGTCTCGACCACCCGCCCCACCACCGCGCCGCCGCGCACCGCCACCTCGGACGCCGAATGGGCCAGGTCGCTGGCCTGGCGCGCGCTCTCGGCGTTTTGCTGCACCGTGCTGGTCAACTCTTCCATCGACGAGGCGGTCTCTTCGAGCGAGCTGGCCTGCTGCTCGGTGCGCGAGGACAGGTCCAGATTCCCGCTGGCGATCTGGCCGGAGGCGGTGGCGATGGTGTCGGTGCCGCCGCGCACCTCGCCGACGATTTTGACCAGGCTCTCGTTCATGTCCTTGAGCGCCTGCATCAGTTCGCCCGTCTCGTCGCGCGAGCTCACCACCACCTGCGCCGTCAAATCGCCCTGGGCGACGCGCTTGGCCAGGTCGATGGCGGTGCGCAGCGGCCCGCTGATGTTGCGCCCCAGCCAGTACGCGACCAGCGCCGCCAGCAGCGCCGTCAGCAGGCCGCCGCCCAGCAGCACCGCGCCGGTCTGGGTTTGCAGGCCGGCAAGCGCTTGCCCGCGCTGCGCCAGCAGCGCGGACTCGGTTTTACCGATCTCGTCGAGCATGCCGCGCATCGCGTCCATGCCCTGTTTGCCGCGGCCCTGGCGCTCCAGCGCCACCGCGGCGGCGATCTTCTCGGCGTCGTCGGCGGCGTCCTTGCGCAGCGCCAGCACCGGCTCGATGCCCGCCGCCATCCACTGGCGCTGGGCCTCCTCCATCTTGAGCAGGCGCTGCTGCTGGAGCGGATTGTCCGACGTCAGCGCGCGCGCCATGTCGAGACGGGCCTTGAAGCCGGTCTTGCCCATATTTAAAGGTTCCAGCGACGCCTCCTGGCCGGTGATGACATAGCCGCGTTCGCCGGTTTCAATGTTGATCAGGTTTTCGAGCATGCCGTCGACCTCGTCGAGCACCTCGTAGGTGTGGGCGTTGATCGCGTTGGCCTGCGCCAGCGTGGCGAAATTGGCCAGCGCCACGGCGACCATCACGCCCAGCAGCGCGATCACGCAGGCGAAGCCCAGATAGAGGCGGGTGGTAATCTTCATATCGGCTAGTTTCATGCTTTCCTCTGGATAAATGGACGCGGCAACAGCAGCGATTCAATAACGGGCGCCAATAAATATTACCGGCAATCGCCCCGCCACGCCCGCGATTTCTGACTGGACCGACCGGATTACAACAGCGCCGCGCCGGCCCGCGTCCCATTGCCGGCCTGAAACAATTAACGCCGCCATTCACAACGCTGTTATACTCCGTGCGTGCGGCACATATGACCAGTCCCCTTGCCGCTGTCTTCTGACCCTAATCTGATTGCCTGCGACTGGCGCCTTCCTCGGCGACAGGCCGATCTCACAATAAAGCTACCATGTCCTTTTCCTCACTCGGTTTGTCCGACGCCATCGTCCGTGCAGTTACCGAACACGGCTACACCGTACCGACCCCGATCCAGACTCAAGCGATTCCAGCGGTGCTGGGCGGCGGCGATTTGCTGGCCGGCGCGCAAACCGGCACCGGCAAGACCGCCGGCTTCACGCTGCCGGTCTTGCACCGCCTGTCGACCGACGCCAACGGCGCCGCGCTGACCGGCAACACCTCGACGCGTCCAATCCGCGCGCTGATCCTGACCCCGACCCGCGAACTCGCGGCCCAGGTCGAGGAAAGCGTGCGCGTGTACGGCAAGTACACCAAATTGAACTCGGCCGTGATCTTCGGCGGCGTTGGCATCAACCCGCAGATCAAGCAGCTCAAGCATGGCGTCGACATCCTGGTGGCCACGCCCGGCCGCCTGCTCGACCACATGGGCCAGGGCACGGTGAACCTGTCGAAGGTCGAAATCCTGATCCTCGACGAAGCCGACCGCATGCTCGACATGGGCTTCATCCGCGACATTAAAAAAGTGCTGGCGGTACTGCCGCCGAAACGCCAGAACCTGCTGTTCTCGGCCACCTTCTCGGAAGAGATCAAGGCCCTGGCCGACGGCCTGCTGAACAAGCCGGCAATGATCGAGGTGGCGCGCCGCAACTCGACCGTCGAAGTCATCGCCCAGAAGATCCATCCGGTCGACCGCGACAAGAAGCACCCGATGCTGTCGTACCTGATCAAGACCAACAACTGGACCCAGGTGCTGGTATTCACCCGCACCAAGCACGGCGCCAACAAGCTCGTCGAGCAACTCGGCGCCGACGGCATCGGCGCGCTGGCGATCCACGGCAACAAGAGCCAGTCGGCGCGCACCCGCGCGCTGGCCGAGTTCAAGGACGGCACGCTGCAAGTGCTGGTCGCCACCGACATCGCCGCGCGCGGTATCGACATCGACCAGTTGCCGCACGTCGTCAACTACGACCTGCCGAACATCCCGGAAGACTATGTGCACCGTATCGGCCGCACCGGCCGCGCCGGCGCCACCGGCGAAGCGGTCTCGCTGGTTTGCGTGGACGAGCACGAAATGCTCAAGGACATCGAAAAGCTGATCAAGCAAACGCTGCCGCGCCAAGTCATCGCCGGCTTTGAGCCGGACCTGAACGCCCGCGCCCAGCCTGTGCAATTGCGCAGCGGCACCGGCGGCCACCGCAACGGCCGCGCGCCGGCCGGCACCACGGTGCGCGTCAAGGCGGCCGGCGGCGGCGCCAAGCCACGCAGCGCCGGCGGCGGCGGCGCGGCCGGCGGCGCCCGTAGCGGCGGTGGCGGCGGTGGCGCCCCACGCTCGGCGGCAACGCACCGCTCCGGCGGCCGCGGCCGCTAAGCAGCAGCCAGCCAGCAGCAAACAAAACCGCCCGGATGCAAGTCCGCGGCGGTTTTTTATTTGGGCCGCGCCCGTTTGAACCTTGCGGCAGCCCCATACCAGGGGCAAAGAGCCGGGGTCGGGTCCCCGGGGTCTGCCCCCAGGGCGATTGCATGAAGGCGAAGGTGTAGCCGATGGCGAAGTTGGCAAATATTGCTTGTAAACTCGTTGAGAAAGGCGTTTACTCTCAATAT
>NZ_JBJXIB010000199.1:0-5920 GCF_046115965.1 Janthinobacterium sp. CG_23.3
TATCCAAAACACGCAAAGCCAGGCCGAAGCCGCACAAGCACATGGCCCAAAAACCATGTTAAAAGGTTGGAAAATCCTTAACTTGGGTGGATTGCGGTCTAGCCCCGCGGTTTGCCGGCGCCTTTTATCGCTACCCGCGTTTGCGGTAGATGTCCTCGATCTGCGCCTCGAAATGCGCCAACAAATTCTTGCGCTTGAGTTTTAGCGTCGGCGTCATGAGCGCGTTTTCAACCGACCACGGCGCCAGCTCCAGGCGCACCGCGCGCGGCACCGCGTACGAGGGGAAGCTTTTGCACAGCTGCTGGACCTTGGCCAGCGCGGCGTCGCGCACCGCTTTCAGCTCCAGGCTGGGGGCGGCGTCGGCGACGTCGAGCTGGCGCGCCAGCGCCTGCCACGCCACCGGGTTGAGCACCGCGAACGCCGCGACGAAGGGCCGGTTCTCGCCGATCGCAAAGGCCTGCTCGAACAGCGGATCGGCGATGATGGCCATTTCCAGGTCGGCCGGCGCGATCTTCTCGCCGGTCGAGGTGACGATAATTTCCTTGATGCGTCCGGTGATGCGCACGCGCCCGTCGACCACGCTGGCCTGGTCGCCGGTGCGCAACCAACCGTCCTCGGTTATGGCCTTGGCGGTGTCTTCCGGCCGCTTCCAGTAGCCGCGCATGACGCTGGGGCCGCGCACTTGCAGCTCCTGGTTCTCGCCGACGCGCACCTGTACGCCGTCAAGCACCTTGCCGACCGTGGCCGGCCAGTTGTCGTCGACGGTGTTGTTGCACACCACCGGCGAGGTTTCGGTCATGCCGTAGCCCTGCAGCAGCGGCAGGCCCATGCCGAGGAAGCACTGCGCCACCGCCTGCGACATCGGCGCGCCGCCACACACGGCGAAGCGCAGCCGGCCGCCGAAGCGCGCCAGCACCTTGCGCGCGACCAGCCGCCGCAGCGGCGGCGCCAGCAGCGCATCGAGCCAGGCCGCGCCGCCCGGCGCCGGCGGCAGGCGCTGGCGCCGGCTGAACTGGCGCCAGCCGACCGCCTGCGCCAGGGCGAACAGGGTGCGCGCCACCGGGCCGGACGCCGCCATGGTTTCCTCCAGCTTGGCGTGGAAGCGCTCGTAGATGCGCGGCACCGACACCAGCGCCGTCGGGCGCACCGTCTGCAGGTCCTCGGCGATCTGCCCCACCGAACGCGCATAGGCGACGCAACTGCCGGCGGCGATCGGCAGGTAGTAGCCGACCGTGCGCTCGTAGGTGTGCGACAGCGGCAGGAACGACAGGAACACGTCGTCCGGCCCGACCGCCACGCAGCCGGTCAGCGCGCGCACGTTGGCCAGGATGTTGGCGTGGCTGAGCATGACGCCCTTCGGCTTGCCGGTGGTGCCGGAGGTGTAGACGATCGCGGCCAAGTCGTCGCCGCCGACGTCGGGCCGGCGCGGCGGGCTAGAGCCGGCCGCCACCGCCAGCCAGTCGCGCAGCCCGACCAGCGTCACCGGGCCGGACGCGGGCGCGGCCGGCTGCGCGGGTATGTCGCCGCCGGCCACCGCCACCAGCGTCAGCGCCGGCATGGCGACGCCCGCGCCGGCGATGCCGACCCACTGCGCATAGGCCGTCACCACCAGCACCGAGGCGTCGCAGTCGTTGACGATGTAGGCGATGCTGTCCGGGTTGTCGAGCGCGTGCATCGGCACCGGTACCAAGCCCAGCGCCAGGCAGGCCTGGTCAATGCAGACCGCCTCGACGCCGTTCGGCAGCAGCGTCGCGACCCGCGCCCCGCGCGGCAGTTCCAACGCGGCCAGCGCGGCGGCGCAGGAAGCCACGCGCAGCGCCATCTCGCCCCAGCTGTATGGGCGCCATTGCGCCGATTCCGAGTCGAACTGGCGATACGCCGGCGCGTCCGGGCTCTGGCTGACGCGCCATGCGAACAACTCAGCCAGCGTAGTGCTCGCGCCCAACGTGGCGGCGCTTGTGTTACCGATTTCCATGCATTTCCCCTATTAATGGTCCGTCGCGCACGCGCGCGCCGCCCAGCCGCCTTGCCCGCGTCGCGCGCCGCGGCGGCACATGGATACAAGGCCGGGCGGATCCGAATTATCCCCGACTTGCCGAATATGTCGTGCTCAATAGCGCGCGCCCGGTGCCGATCGGGCCGCACGCCGGCGCATTCGCCAGCGCCGGCAAACGCGCCCCGGCATCGCGCGCCGCACCGCTTTGGCCGACTGTTGCCGGCCGCCCTTCCCCGCCGTGGTGCGCTTACCCGCGCCGCGCGGCGTCCGCGCCCGCCGCTGCGCCGCGCCAAGACTGGCCCGGATGTTGCTAGGTAGACAGATATGTTTCCGACACTTCAGCACAGGCCCGCCATGTCCGACCGCACCGCACCCTATTCTCCCTACTTGAGCCCGCCCCCGCCAACCGGCCCGCAGGAGCCGTCCGGATGGCGGGGCGGCGCGGCCGCGCGCGCCTGCGCGCCCGACCCGCTGGCCGTGGCCGCGGGGTTCGGGCGCTGGTGGCTGGACCCGCTGTCGCGCCACGTGGTGCTGTCGCGCGAGGCGGCCGCCTTCCTCGGCGAGCAGCCCGGTTGGCACCCGAGCCTGGACGACTGCCTGTCGTTCGTGCTGCCGGACGACCTGGCGGCGCTGACGGCGGCGCTGGCAGCCGCCGGGCGCCGCCCCGGCGACTGCCCGGACTGCGAGTTTCGCGTCGCCAGCCCCGACGAAGGCCTGCGTTGGCTGCGCTTGAGCGTATTGGCGCCGCGGCAGCACGGCGCCGGGCCGATGCTCGCCGCCATCCTCACCGACATCACCGCGCAGCGCCACGCCGCCATGCGCGAGCAGTTCAGCTTTGAAACGACCAAGCTGCTGATCGGCACCCACACGCTGGCCGAGGCGGTCGGCAAGGTCATCGAATTGGTGTGCAACGACCTGGGCTGGGACTGCGGCATGTATTGGGCCATGCAGACGGCGCCGGACGGCGCGGCGCGCCTGGCCTGCGCCTACGCCTGGAACGGCCCGGCCCTGCCCGACGCCATCACCACCCGCGACGGCGCCGGCGCGGTTGCCATTCCGGCCGGCCAGGGCCTGGTCGGCGGCGTCTGGAGCAGCGGCCGGGCGCGCTGGGTCGAAGACATCGCCCACGACCCCGACTTCCTCTTCCCGCAGTACGCGCGGCGCGCCGGCATCCACTCCGGCTACGCCTTCCCGGTGGCCTACGACAGCGCCGACGGCGGCGCGCACCGGCCCGGCGTGCTGGTGTTCTTCAGCTGCCTGGCGCGCCAGCGCACGGCCCAGCTGCCCAGCCTGTCGGCGGCAATCGGCGGCCTGATCGCCCAGACGGCGCAGCGCATCGGGCAACAGGAGCGCATTCGCCAGCTGGCCCAGGTCGACACGCTGTCCGGGCTGGCCAACCGGCGCCACTTCCACGACCTGCTCGACAACGCCTGCGAGGGCGCCGCCGCGCGCGGCGCCGCGCTGGGCATGCTGTACATCGACCTGGACCGCTTCAAGCCGATCAACGACGCCCTCGGCCACGAAGTTGGCGACGCCGTACTGCGCCAGTTCGCGCTGCGCTTGGCCGCGCTGACGCCGCCGGACGGCCAGGCCGGCCGCGTCGGCGGTGACGAATTCGCGCTGTTCCTGCCGGCCGCCTCGCCCGAGCGGCTGCGCCAGATGGCCGAACTGGTACTGGCGGCGGCGCGCACCAGCTTTATCGTCGGCGGGCGCGAACTGGCCATCTCGGCCAGCGTGGGCATCAGCGTCTTCCCCGACAACGGCAGCGCCGGCGCCGACCTGCTGCGCCACGCCGACAGCGCCATGTACCGCGTCAAGCGGGCCGGCCGCAATGGCGCCAGCTTCTTCTCGCAAGGCGGCGCGGCGATCCAGGCCGCCTCGCAGTCGGCGCTGGTGCAGCAGTTGACGGTGGAGGCGGAACTGCTGCACGCGCTGGCCGGCGACCAGCTCTTCATGCAGTACCAGCCGGTGTTCCACACCCGCGAACGCAGCGTGCGCGCGGTCGAGGCGCTGATCCGCTGGCGCCGGCCGAACGGCGACATCGTGCCGCCGGACGTGTTCATCCCCATCGCCGAGCAAAGCCACCTGATCATCGACATCGGCCGCTGGGTGGTGCGGCGCGCCTGCCGCGACCTGTCGACGATGCAGGCGGCCGGCCTGGCCGGGGTGCAGCTGAACGTCAACATGGCGGCGTTGGAGTTCCTGAACGACAAACTGCCCGAGGAGCTGGCCGCCATCACCGCCGCGGCCGGGGTCGAACCGCGCCAGCTGTGCCTGGAGCTGACCGAGGGCATGATGATGAGCCACGCCGAGCAGGTGGTCCCGGTGATGCGGGCGCTGCGCCAACGCGGCTTCAAGATCAGCGTCGACGACTTCGGCATGGGCTACTCGTCGCTGTCGCGCTTGAAGGACCTGCCGATCTCATCGCTGAAGATCGACCGCTCCTTCGTCGCCGGCCTGCCGGCCGGGCAGCACGACCGCGCCATCGTCCAGACCATTGTCGACATCGGCCGCAACATGGGCCTGGAGGTGATCGCCGAGGGTGTCGAGACGGAGGCGCAATTACAGCACCTGCGCGAACTGGGTTGCACGCTGGTGCAGGGCTACCTGACCGGGCGGCCGATGGGGTTGGACGAACTGATCGCGCGCCACGGCCACGGACGCGCCGCCTAGGCTGCCGACGGCTACTTCGGCAGCGGCTGCGACGACACCTTCAGCGCCTGCTCCGACCACTCGACCCACAGCGACTCCAGCATCACGCCCGCGCTCAGCACCAGGTGCTGGATCTGCCGCTCGCACGTGGCGTCGGCGTCGGCGTCGGGGAAGTCGCGCGCCTCGATATTGCGGTACAGCTCCAGGCGCTCCCGGTGCATTTCCAGGCGCCGCTGGATATCGTCCATGACGGCGGTCGGCCCGACCAGCGCCTCGGCGCGCAGGCGCAGCATCAATTCGTCGCGCATCGGCTTCGGGTCCTGGCTCTCGCCGACCCAGCGCACCAGCTCCTGGCGGCCGGCCGGCAGCGCGCGGTAGACCCGCTTGCGCCCGCGCCCCGTCTCCGGCGGCAGCGACTTGACCCAGCCCTGCGTCTCCAGGCGCCCCAGCTCGCGGTAAATCTGTCGATGCATCGCACGCAAAAAAATGCCGATGGAACGGTCGAAACGATGCGCCAGCTCCAAACCGGAACAGGGACGCTCAATCAAGGCGGTAATCAGCGCGAGTTTGATGTTTGGCAGTGCTTTGCGTCCCGAGCGCTTCATCGCAACGTGCCACGTCACGCTTTTCCCAAGATTTTCTTCGTGTTTTCGACGCCCTGGTAGCCGGCGTCGCCCATCGCCGCGATTTCATCGCCATGCGGCAGCGCGTGTACCTGCGTGACGTCCGACACGTTGCCAGCCGTACCGATCACGGTGTGCACGAGTCCGGAAGCCGAGTCCACGCCGATGTGCGCTTTGAGCCCGAAGTACCAGTCATTACCCTTCTTGGACTGGTGCATTTCCGGATCGCGCTTCTTGTCCTTGTTCTTAGTGGAGGGCGGGGCCGCGATCAGCGTGGCATCGACGATCGTCCATTCGCGCATCATCAAGCCCCGCGCAGCAAGATACCCGTTAATCGTCTCAGATATTATGCGCGTGAGTTCATGCTTCTCAAGCAGTCGACGGAACTTCAATAGTGTTGTCGCGTCAGGCGCCGACTCGCGATTAAGGTCAATGCCGACGAAGACACGAATCGCCTGGCTATCGTAAGTCGCAGCTTCGATACCTTCGCCGCAAAGACCGAAGCACTGCTGGGCGACGTACATGCGCAGCATGCGCGCCAGTCCGCTCGGCGGCAATCCACCGAACTTAAGGATTTAGCGCGCCGTCAGCATGGTTTCAGGGTCATGTGTTTATGGGGTTTTGGTCTTGATTTTCGTGGCTTCGAGAG
>NZ_JBJXIB010000200.1:0-5913 GCF_046115965.1 Janthinobacterium sp. CG_23.3
AAAAAGCGAGAGCACGGCAGGAAAAGGAAGTGGGGGGAGGGGTGCTGGGGTGGCCCTGGTCTGGGCGGTGGTTTGGGGGGCGCGGCCGGCCCGCCGGCGCACCGGCGCCGCGTCGCTGCCAAAGCAGCGCCAGCCGGCCAGCGCCGCGACGAACAGCATCAGGAAGGTGCTGCGCAGGCCGGGCAGCAGCAGCGCCAGCGCCAGCGCGGCCAGCGCCAGCGCCGCCTCGCGCCAGTCGCTGACGCTGGCGCGGCACATGCGCCAGCCCGCCGCCAGGATGATCGCCGCCACAGCCGGCACCACGCCCATGAAGACCTGGCCCAGCGCCGCCACGTGGCCCCAGCGGAAGTAGACGGCACTGAACGCCAGCATGAACAGGAAGGCCGGCGCCACCGCCGCGAGCACGCAGACGGCGGCGCCGGCGGCGCCGCGCAGGCGGTAGCCGATGTAGGCCACCAGGTTGATCGCCATCGGCCCCGGCAGCACCGAGGCCAGCGTCAGGCCGTCGAGCACCTCGGCCGCCGTGAGCAGCTTGCGCCGCTCCACCACCGCGTTCTGGGTCACGCCGATCATCACCATGAAACCGCCGAAACTGGTGCAACCGACCAGCAGGAAGATCCGGCACAAGGCCGCCAGCGTGACCGGCGCGGCCGCCGCCGGCGCCAGCGGTTCGGGCGGCGCGGCCGCGGCGGCGGCCGGCTCGGGCCGCTTAACCCTGGCGTGCATGGACCCCGCCGCCGGCGTCCGGGTTGGCGCCGGCGCCGAAGTAAGCGGCGAAGCAGCCGATAAAATGCTCCAGTTCGGCCGCCGGCAGGCGGTTGATGCCGGCCGCCGCGCGCCGTCCGCCGCCGCCGGCGAAGCGTTCGCACAGGCCGCAGGCGGCCAGCGCGCCGGGCGCGCCGGAACGCACGCTGACGACGTAGCTGCCGTCGGCGTTTTCGCTCAGCACCGCGAAACTATGCGCCGGCTGCGCCGCCGCCAGGCTGTTGGCGAATACGCCGGAGATGCGCCGCGCCCAAGGCCGGTTCGGCAGCACATAGGCGGCGCCGCAGGCCGCGCGCCAATGCGGGCGCAGGCCGCCCATCTGCGCCAGGTCGGCGTCGTAGCCGGCGCGCAGCGCGCGGTAGTGCGGCGACTGCCCGATGAATTCGAGCGGGTGGTCGCAGCCGTGCAGCGCCAGGTACAGCCGGTCCGGCGCGATGTGCAGGTCCTCGACCCGTTCGCCGTAGGCGTTGTAGTTCAGCGCCAGGCCGAGTCGTTCGAGCGCCAGCGCGTCGGCCGCGCCGACGCCGGCCGCCGCCGCCAGCGCGCGGCCGGCCCCGGCCAAGTTGTCGCCGAAGGCGGCCACCGCCGCCCAGGCGCGGAAGCGCCCGCCCAGGTGGCGGTCCACCAGGATGCCGGTGCAGGCCTGCGGCGCGTCGTCCCAGTGCCATTCCAGGTCGGGGTGGGCGAACGCCTGGCGCGCGCTGTGGTGGTCGAAATAGGCGACGTGGCCGCCGCCGTCGAGGATGCGGCGCAGCGGCGCCAGGTTGCAGTCGAGCGAGACGTCGAGCACGGTGACGTCGAGCGCGGCCTGCTCGGGCAGGCGGCGCAGCAGCTCGACGTCGCGCTTGACGCCGGTGACCAGTTGCGCCGCCTTCGGATGGGCCAGGCGCAGCTGGTGCAGCGCGCAGATGCCGTCGGCGTCGCCGTTGAAGACGTCGTAGGCGCGCGCGCGCGCCGCCGCGGAAGGCGGCGCGCTCATTTTTTGGTCCGGAAGCGTAGCGCCAGGTGGTGGTACAGCGCGCGCGTGGCGTCGGCCAGCGACAGCTCGCCGCCGTCCAGCACCAGCGCCGGCGTCAACGGCACCTCGTACGGCGACGAAATGCCGGTGAAGCACGGGATTTCGCCGGCCCTGGCCTTGGCGTACAGGCCCTTCGGGTCGCGCCCCTCGCACACCGCGGTCGGGGTGCTGACGTAGACTTCGATGAATTCGTGCTCGCCGATGATGGCGGCGGCCATCGCGCGGTCCTCGCGGTACGGCGAAATGAAGGCGGCGATGACCATCAGGCCGGCCTCGTTCATCATCTTCGCCACTTCGGCGGTGCGGCGGATGTTCTCCTTGCGGTCGGCCGGCGAAAACCCCAAATCGCGGTTCAGGTGGTGGCGCAGGTTGTCGCCGTCGAGCACATAGCTGGAGCGGCCCTCGTCGTGCAGCATCTTTTCGAGCTCGTAGGCGATGGTCGACTTGCCGGCGCCGCTCAGGCCGGTCAGCCAGACGGTCGCCGGGGCGTGGCCGAAATGGGCGCTGCGCCGCTCCGCCGAGACCTTGCCCGGGTGCCAAAAGGTGTTCAACGGCGAGACCTTGCCGGCGTAGGGCTGCAGGCCGGCTGCGCGCGGCGCGTCGCCGACAAGCTCGGCGATATCGTTCAATACATCGGTAGTCATGCTTTCTCCTCGTGCCAGGGAGCTACACCCACGCGGCCGGCGCCGACGGCGCCGCCGCCCGCTTTAAAACTGTTCCCACTCGCCGTCCGAGGCCGCGCCGGCGTTGGCCACCTTGCGCTGCTGCTTCGCCGCGGCGGCCGGACGGGCCTGCGGCGGGCGCGCCCGCAGCGCCTTCGCCGCGCCCTGGCGCAGCGCCACCGGCGCGCTCCCGCGCGGCGCCGGGGCGGGGCGCGCGCCGGCGTAGTCGGCGTCCAGGCGGAACACGCTGACCACCTGGGCCAGGTCGGCGGTCTGGTCCTGCAGCGTGGCGGCGGCGGCGGCGGCCTGCTCCACCAGCGCGGCGTTTTGCTGCGTCACGTTGTCCATCTGGATCACCGCCTGGTTGATCTGCTCGATGCCGGAGGTCTGCTCCAGGCTGGCGCAACTGATCTCGCTCATGATATCCGTGACGCGTTTGACGCTGGCGACGATCTCGTCCATCGTGTGGCCGGCCTGGTCGACCAGCTTGGCGCCGGAATCGACCTGCTGCACCGAATCGTCGATGAGGATCTTGATTTCCTTGGCCGCCGCCGCCGAGCGCTGCGCCAGGTTGCGCACTTCGCTGGCGACGACGGCGAAGCCGCGGCCCTGCTCGCCGGCGCGGGCCGCCTCGACGGCGGCGTTCAGCGCCAGGATGTTGGTCTGGAAGGCGATGCCGTCGATGACGCCGATGATGTCGACGATCTTCACCGACGAGGAGTTGATCGCGCCCATCGTGTCGACCACCCGGGCCACCACCGCGCCGCCCTTGACGGCGACCTCCGAGGCCGACATCGCCAAGCCGTTGGCCTGGCGGGCGTTGTCGGCGTTCTGCTTGACGGTCGAGGTCAGCTCCTCAAGCGAGGAAGCGGTCTCCTCCAGCGAACTGGCCTGCTGCTCGGTGCGCGAGGACAGGTCGAGGTTGCCGGAAGCGATCTGCTGCGAGGCGGTGGCGATGGTCGAGCTGCTGGCGTGCACCTGGCCGACGATGTGCGACAGGCTGTCGCGCATCGCCTTCATCGCGTACATCAGGCTGGTAACGTCGCCGGGCCGGGTGCGGATCGCCACCGTCAGGTCGCCGGCGGCGATCTTGCCGGCCACCTCGGCGGCGTAGTCCGGTTCGCCGCCGAGTTGCCTGACCAGGCCGCGGGTTATCATCCAGGCCGCGGCGATACTCACCAGCAGCGCCAGCGCGCCAAAGCCGAGCATCATCGAACGCGCGCCGGCATAGGCCGCCTCGGCGGCGGCGGCGGCCTGCTCGCTCTGTTTTTCCTCGATCGCGCTGAGCTCGCGCAGCAATTCCCACCATTTCTTTTGCACCGGGCGGAACTCGAAGCGCAGCAGCTTGTAGGCCGCGTCGCCCTGCTTGGCCAGCCCCAACTCGGTGGCCTTGGCGATGAACGGCGCGGCCAGCGCCGACTGCTGCCGGATCTTCTCGAGCAGCGCCTGCTCCTGCTCCGTGGTAGTGGCCAGCGTGGCGAACATCTGTCCCAGCTTGCCCTGGGCGTCGTCGTATTTCTTGGCCTGCGTGGCGATGCGCGCGACCTCGATCTGGATCTCGGCCGGTTCGCTCAGCAGGATCAGGTTGCGCAGCGCCAGCGCGCGCTCGGTGATGGTCAAATCCATTGCCGACGCCAGCCGGGTTTCAACGTTGTTGACCTTGATGATTTCGTCCATGCGGTCGCGCATGCCGGCCATCCGATTAATGCCCAGCCCGGTAACAATGGCCAGCAACGTGGCCACCAGAGCGAACCCGATGCCCAGGCGCGTGGCAACTTTCATGTGTGCGATATTCATTGACTCCCCCAATTACAAAGATCGTTCGGTTCCGTGGATGGCGCATACACCCTGATAACCATCCCGCCTACGCTAATAATGAATACGCACCAGAAAGAAGTTATGTAGGCGGGGAATACGCACCGGCCGACACCGCATCAACGTGCGAACAAGTTGCCAAACAAGCCCAACATTCCAGTCCCCACCGGGAGTTAATTTCTCCTCGGAATTAAACTGACACCATTTTGCGCCATATTTTCGGCGACAAAAGTCACCAATATTCACAAATTCCACAAAGCAACACATGTTTTTTTTTGTCCATGAGGGCGCGCAATGTTCGGCGTCGTCGGTGGCCCGGCGGCATCAGATCGTCGACGCGCGGGTGCGTCGCGGATCGCGGCAAGCTACAGTGGCGCGGAAGGCGCCAGCGCTCTCTAAAAGGAAATATTATTCACAAAATATTGTTAACTTGACATTCAAATGAATACTAGCAATGATGCTTTTTCGTACTTAATTTTAATGACTTTACGGGGAACCATCATATGAGATTGAATAAAATGACACTCGGGATCATCGGCGCGCTGCTGGTCTCGGGCGCCGCCTCGGCCAGGCCGCTCTACGACGTCACCATGTACGCGCCGGTCGTCGTCGGCGGTACGCATACCGCCCAGGCCAGCTTCAACGGCAATTTCTCAACGCTGGCCGCCTCGGATATGGCCAACACCTCGGCGCCGATGGCGCAGTTGCTCGGCGGCGCGTCGAACTTCTACTGGTCGATCCGCTCGAAAATCACCGCAGGCGTGGCCGAGGCGCTGGCCCAGTCGGGCCAGAACGCCAGCATCACCACGCCCGGCGGCATGAGCGGCGACATCAACGTCTCGGTATCGGGCCTGCCCGACGGCAATCTGAGCATGCGACTGAACGGGCTGACCTATTCCGTCGGCATCACCGCGCGCAAATCGAACTGGCTCGGCACGGTGACGTGCAACTCGCAGGTTTACATGAATTCGCTGTCGCTGGCGTCCCAGTTCAACCCCTTTACCGGCGCGGTGGCGGGCACCAGCGTCGATTTCACGCCGACGCAAAGCACCTCGTGCGACAGCAGCTACAGCTGGATTCCGTTTATCGGCGACTTCATCGACCGCAAGGCCAGCAGCCTCATTGGCAACGCCATCCTGCAACAGATGAACAGCGTCTCCGGCCAGGTGTTGACGGTGGCGCCGCAAAACGCCTTCCTCGGCTTTACGAGCGCGATCGAGCCGGGCAAACACATGATCGGAGGCTTCGACGCCGGCATGTATATCAAAAACAACATCCAAAGCTTGTACACTGGCAAGACCATCAACCTGTTCCTTGCCAACGACTACAAATACAACCTGAGCAGCCGCAGCAGCCCGGGTCCAAGCTCGGCCACCGGCACCGCGTTTTCGATCAATTTTTCGGACGCCAACGGCCAGGCCGGTTTTTCCATCAACACCACCAAGCAATACACCTGGCGGGAATACATCATCCCCGGCACCAACGGACCGGAGCCTGACAAGGCGCCCGTTGCCAACGTAGCCAACAAGAAACTGGCGGCGCGCTAAGCGACGCCACCGCGGGGGGGGGGGGGGGGGGGGGGGGGGGGGGGGGGGGGGGGGGGGGGGGGGGGGGGGGGGGGGGGGGGGGGGGGGGGGGGGGGGGGGGGGGGGG
>NZ_JBJXIB010000201.1:0-5729 GCF_046115965.1 Janthinobacterium sp. CG_23.3
CCCCCCCCCCCCCCCCCCCCCCCCCCCCCCCCCCCACCCCCCCCCCCCCCCCCCCACCCCCCCCTCTCACCCCCCCCCCCCCCCCCCCCCCCCCCCCCCCCCCCCCCCCACCCTCCATCCACCCCCCCCCCCCCCCCCCGCCCCGGCTTCGTCAGCCCCAGTTTCGGCACCATCGCCGGCTTCGCCGCGAACGGCGCGATCGTGCACTACCGCGCCACCGAGGAATCGCACGCCGACATCGAGGGCGACGGCCTGCTGCTGATCGACTCCGGCGGCCAATACCTGGGCGGCACCACCGACGTCACCCGCGTGGTGCCGGTCGGGCGCATCGGCGCCGAGCAGCGGCGCGACTTCACGCTGGTGCTCAAGGGCGTCATCGCCTTGTCGTCGGCGCAGTTCCCGCGCGGCGTCAAGTCGCCGATGCTGGACGCGCTGGCGCGCGAGCCGCTATGGGCCGCCGGCGCCGATTTCGGCCATGGCACCGGCCACGGCGTCGGCTTTTTCCTCAACGTCCACGAGGGGCCGCAGACGATTTCGCCGTCGGCCATGCCGGAGCCGCACACGGCGATGGAGGAGGGTATGATCACCTCCGTCGAGCCGGGCATCTACCGGCCCGGGCGCTGGGGCATCCGCATCGAAAACCTGGTGCTCAACGGCGCCGCCGGCGCCACCGAGTTCGGCGACTTCCTGCGCTTCGAGACGCTGACCCTGTGCCCGATCGACGCCCGCTGCATCGAGCCGGCGCTGCTGCGCGCCGACGAGCTGGACTGGCTCAACGCCTACCACGCGACGGTGCGCGCGCGCCTGGCGCCGCATGTGAGCGGCGCCGCGCTGGCCTGGCTCGACAAGCGCACGGCGGCCCTGTGAGCGGGCGCTCCACCCGGGCCACCTCGGCCGTCGACCGCCTCAAGCAGCGCAGCGGCAACGCCCAGTATTCGATGGCGCGCACCGGCGCCGGCCTGTTCTTCCTGAGCGAGGGGCCGGGCAAGCCGCCGCTGTGCGCGCCGCTCGAGCTGGACGACTTCGTCGCCTTCGTCAACGCCCAGGGGCCGCAAACGCCGCGGCGCGTCAGCAAGCTCGACGTCGCTTTTGAAAAACAATTGATTAAAAAAGCGCCGTAAGCGGCGCCCCGTCGAAAGAACCGTGCATGCTGTCGATTGAATTGTTAAGCTCCTACTGGTCGGTGTCCGAACTGGCCACCAACGGCGTCGTCCTGCTGAACCTGATCGGCGCGCTGCTGCTCGGGCTGATGGTCGGCTACGAACGCTCCTACCACGGCCGCGCCGCCGGCATGCGCACCTACGGCCTGGTGTGCATGGCCTCGTGCGCGCTGACGGTCATCGGCGGCTACCCGCAGTTCTGGTTCGGCGGCCACGGCGCCATCCTGGTCGCCACCGACCCGACCCGCGTCATCCAGGGCATCGTCACCGGCATCGGCTTCCTCGGCGCCGGCGTGATCATGCGCGAGGGTTTCAACATCAGCGGCCTGACCACGGCCGCCTCGATCTGGGCCTCGTCGGTGATCGGCATCATGGTCGGCGTCGGCTTCTACCTGTCGGCGATGGGCCTGGCCTTCCTGTGCGCGATGTCGATGATCTTCCTGTCCCGGCTGGAGGCGCTGCTGCCGTCGCGCCACGCGGTGGCCATCACCATGCGCTTCAAGAGGGATTACGTGCCGCGCGAGGATGCGCTGCGCAGCATCGCCCTGAGCCGCGGCTACGAGATCGCCGGCGGCTCGTTGATGATCGGCAGCGAGGCCGGCAAGCAGGAGTGGCGCTTCGTCGCCCTCGCCCTGAGCAAACGCAGCGGCGCCACGCTGGCCGAATTGTCGGCCGAGCTGGCCGCCTTCGCCGGCATCGACAGCTTCCAATTGTCGCACGCCCGCAACTGATGGCGGCGCCGATGCGGGAAAAACCGTCCGCGGTGCTCGATTTCTGGTTCGGCGCCGCCGAGCCCCTCGCCGCGCGCGCCGAATGGTTCCGCAAGGACGCCCGCTTCGACGGCCAGGTGCTGGCGCGCTTCGGCGAAGTGATCGGCGAGGCGCTGGCCGGCGGCCTGGCCGACTGGGACCGCGACGGCGCGCGCGGCACGCTGGCGCGCATTCTGCTGCTGGACCAGTTCACCCGCAACGTCTACCGCGACACCCCGGCCGCGTTCGGCGGCGACCGGCTGGCGCTGCAACTGGCACGGGCGCTGGTGGACGGCGGCGCCGACCAGGCGCTGGCGCCGTGGCAGCGCGCCTTCGTCTACATGCCGTTCGAGCACGCCGAGGACGCCGCCATGCAGCAATGCGCGGTGGCGCTGTTTACACGGCTGGCCCAGGCCGATCCGGGCTTCGAGGGCATGCTCGATTTCGCCCGCCGGCACCGCGACGTGATTGCCCGCTTCGGCCGCTTCCCGCAACGCAACGCCATCCTCGGGCGCGCCTCGACGGCGGCCGAGCTGGACTTCCTGGGCCAGCCGGGATCGGGTTTCTGATGCCCGCGTTGACGCTGAACGTCATCGGCGCCGGCCACGTCGGCGCCGTGCTGGCGCGCCTGTTCGCCGCCGCCGGCGCCTTCCAGGTGCAGGACGTGCTGACCCGCTCGCTGCCGTCGGCGCGGGCGGCGCTGCCGTTCATCAAAGCCGGCGCGGCCGTCGCCGGCCACGCGCAATTGCGCCGCGCCGACGTCACCATGCTGGCCGTCGGCGACGACCAGATCGCGCCGGCCTGCGCGGCGCTGGCCGCCGGCGGCGCCCTGGCCGGCACGGTGCTGTTCCACTGCAGCGGCGCGCTGGCCTCGGGCGAGCTGCGCGCGGCGCAACTGGCCGGGGCCGCCGTGGCCAGCGTGCACCCGATCCGCAGCTTCGCCGACCCGGCGCTGGTGGCCGCCAACTTCGCCGGCACCTACTGCGGCGTCGAGGGCGACGCCGCCGCGCTGGCGCTGCTCGAACCGGCGCTGCTGGCGATCGGCGCGCGGCCGGTGCCGATCGACGCCGCCGCCAAGACCGTCTACCACGCCGCCGCCGTCTTCGCCAGCAACTACCTGGTGACGGTGCTCGACGCGGCGCTGCGCGCCTACCAGGCGGCCGGCGTGCCGGAGGCGGTGGCGCGCGAACTGGCCCGGCCGCTGGTCGACGAGACCGTCGCCAACGTCTTCAGGCTGGGGCCGGAGCAGGCGCTGAGCGGGCCGATCGCCCGCGGCGACTTCGCCACCGTCGAGCGGCAGCGGCGCGCCGTGCGGCAGTGGGACCCGGACAGCGGCGCGTTGTACCAGGCGCTGGTGGCGCCGACGGCGGCGCTGGCACGGCGCAAGCGCGGCGCATAAGGCGCGGCCCACCGGAATACCGTTGGTGGCTCGGGTTGCGCCGTTCCGGCCCGCCCGAGCTACGAACAGCGCCCGCCGTCGGCCCTTAGCGCGGCGCCAGTTGCACGCGGTTGCGCCCGCCGTTTTTGGCCTGGTACAGCGCGCTGTCGGCGCGCGAGAAGAACGCCGACTCGGCTTCGTCGTGGCGGTACTCGGCCACGCCCAGGCTGATGGTCACGCGGACGTTCGACGCCGGCAGCGCGAAGTCGTGCGCTTCGACCGCGCGGCGTAGCGCCTCGGCGATCTGGCCGGCCTGCTCCAGGTTGCAGTCGCCCAGCAGGACCAGGTATTCCTCGCCGCCCCAGCGCGTCACCACGTCGCTGTCGCGCACCACGCCCACGGCCAGGTCGGCGACGCCGCGGATCACCTGGTCGCCCGACAAATGGCCGTGGCTGTCGTTGACCTGCTTGAACAGGTCGATGTCGAACAGGATCGCCGCCAGCGGCCGGCCGCCGCGCTTGCTGGCCAGTATGCGGTCGCGCAACAACAGCTCCAGCGCCTTGCGGTTCAACAGCCCGGTCAGCGCGTCGGTCGAGGCGATCCGCTCGATGCGGCGCTGGAAGCGGTTCACCGTCAGCAGCGTGATCGCCAGCACCAGCAAGGTGACGCCAAAGCTGACGGCCAGGTTCAGCGCGAACACGCGCTGCATCGGTTTCACCTCGGCGCTGACGTTCTGCTCGACCACCAGATACCAGCCCAGCTCCGGAATGAAGCGCGAATTGACCAGCATGCTGGCCGCGTCGGTGCTGTAGGCCAGGTGGGTCGGGCGGACGTCGCGGTTCAGGATGCGCCCGGCGATGGCGCGCACGCCCGGCAGCGTGCGGATCGAGCCGCGCTCGCTCTGCCTGGTTTTGCCGCCCAGCACGATGGTGCCGTCGCCGTCGGCGAAATAGATGTTGCGGCGGAAGCGCCACTGATAGCGGTCGATGATGCTGCTCATCTTGTCGAGCGTCAGGCCGACCCCGGTGGCGCCGATGAAGTTGCCCTTGAAGTCCAGCACGCGGTGGTTGATGAAGATGGTCAGGCTGTCGCGGTTGGCCATGTCGACGTCGACGTTGGTTTCGTAGTCGGCCGTCGCCAGCGCGCGCAACCGGAAGTACCAGGCGTCGCGCGCCTCGCCGTCGCGCACCGATTTCAGCGTGCCGCCGGCGTAGTAGTAGGCGTGGCTGCGCTCCGACACCAGGAAGCTGCTGACGGTGCCGTATTTCAGCTTCACCTCGTTCAGATAGCGCACGATCTGCTCGGGGTTCTTCTCGCCGCCCAGAATCCAGTCGCGCACGAAGGTGTCGTGCGCCATCAGCGAGGAGATGAAGACCGGGCGCAGGATGTCCTTCTGGATCTCGGAATAGATGTTGTCGCCGGTGAGCGGCAGCGTCTGCTCGGAGATGCCCTGCTCGATGGCGTCGCGCGAGGCGACGTAGCTGGCCACGCTGGTGGCCAGGAAACCGGCGACCAGGATCAGCGTGAGCCAGAGGAGAAGGCGGTACTTGATGGAGAACGGGCGCATGGTGGCTTTGTGGAGGCGAAGACGGTGTCCGGGCGGCGTTGGGAGAGCTTGCTGAAAGTATGCAGCAGCGCGCCGGCCCGCGCAATGGCCGATCGGCGCGCGCCAACCGGGGCCGCCTGTCGCGTCGGCACAAAGCGTAGCGCTTTAATGCCACGTATTACCAAATAATTGCCCGGATTAGTCGACAAGGAGGAGAATAAGCAATAAGCTTGACTACTGGAATCTTTCCTAACGAATCCAAGTACACGGAACAGCAGTTGGATAACAAGAGCGCGGCGCCGCGCGCCGTTGCCATTTGGATAGGAGGTATGGACATGTTATTTCTGAAGAGTACGACCGTCACGAAGGCGCCTGGGATTTACGAGGTCGACATTGCGGCCAAGCCGCCGGGCAAGACATTTGGCGTCTTCCTGGCGACCGATCCCGACAACCCGCCGACGCAGGTGCTGGAAGCGCTCAAGGCACTGGGCTTTGAAAACACCTACAACTCGAACTATCTGCACAAGGACAAGGGCAAGGTGTTGGATTTGCATTTCCAAAAGGACGGCACCGACTTGTTCAAGGGATGGAAAACCGAGGAATGCGCGGCCAACCTGGCCTCGATCGAAGCGCTGTTCAGTGGCGTCGGCATCACCGTGGCGCCGCGCGTCATGTCGCTGGCCGAAGCCTACGCCTGACGCCGCGCGCCGGGTCGGCCGGCAATTGTTGCGGCAATAAAAACCAACGGCAAAGAGCCGGGGCCGGCCCTTCAGGTCTGGCTCCGGGATCGCGCCCTTGGTTTTTTGTGACTATTCAGCCTGAGCGTACAGCGTAGAAAGTTGTTGTAAACGAATCGTGGATAACGCATCATGCGTGCATGCCACCAAAACCGCCCC
>NZ_JBJXIB010000202.1:0-5699 GCF_046115965.1 Janthinobacterium sp. CG_23.3
GAGCGAGCCGAAGTGATCAGCGCCGCCAAGAGCCTCGTTGAACAGGTCGGCGTGGCCGCCGCCTGCCGCGCCCTGCGCCTGCCACGCAGCGCCCTCTATCGCGACCGAGCCGCTTGCCACGTCTGTCCATTGCCGGCCACCGCAGCACCGGCCCGGCGACCGCTGTCAGCAGCGGTTGTAAACTGATACACGGCAGCGATTGAAAACTGATACACCGTTTTGAAATGATGGCGGCTTTGCGGGGCCGCCATGAAACCCAACGAGGTGTGTGTGGAAATTCAATTATTGAGCAAGCATGGGTTGCGTCTGCGGAAGATCGCGGCCGAGGTAGGCTGCGCAGTGAACACGGTGCGGCGCCATCTGGCGTTGAAGGCTGTGCCGAAATATGAGCGCAAGGTCAAGCGGGCCAGCAAGCTGGCCGCGCACGAGGCCTATCTGCGGGAGCGGCAAACGGCGGCGCGGCCGAACTGGATACCGGCCAGCGTGTTGCATCGCGAGATCGCCGACAGCGCCGCAAAGGAATGCATCGCGCCGCGCGAAACCGGGGCAGCGGCATGCGTTCCAAGCCGGTGGCCACGCTGCTGTCGGACCTGGGCATCGCCAACTCGCACAGCAGACCCTACGTCTCCGACGACAACCCGTACTCGGAGGCGCAGTTCAAAACCATGAAATATTAGCTAGGCTTTCCGACACGCTTTGGCTCGCTGGCCGACGCGCGCGCATTGCGTCCAGTTCTTCGCGTGGTACAACCGGGTGCAGCGCCATTCCGGCATCGGCGTGATGGCCCCTGAGACCGTTCACACCGGCCGCGCCGCCGAAGTGCGCAAGCAACGACAATCCACTCTGGCGATCGCTTTCCAGCGCACGCCGGCCGAACCGCTTCAAACACCGCATGCCGCAGCCGCAGAAGTTGCCCACGGCTGCCTGGATCAACCCGCCACCGATGCAGAAAAAAGCTGCCTGAAATCCGAGATGTAGACTCCCGCCGTTTCAACCAGGTGTTTCAAAATCATTGACACGCTCCGCACGCAGTTGGTTCAAGCGGGCACTGGGGCCTACACAGCGGAGGACATTGAACCAAGCACTGTTTCGATCGCGGCACAGAGCTGCTCACGGCGTACCGGTTTAACCAAATGCAAGTCGAAGCCGGCAGCCCGCGCCGCTTCGATGTCCTCCGGACGGCCATATCCACTTAATGCAATCAGGGCGATGGAGCGCGTCCCGGGTGCATTGCGCAGGCGCGCCGCAACTTCGAAGCCGTTGACATCGGGAAGGCCGATATCAACGATCGCAACGGCGGGAAGTTCGCGTTGCGCGACCGTGATGCCGTCGGCACCGTTGGCGGCCTCGACTACCACGCATCCCGACAGCTCAAGCATGACCTTCACCATACTACGCGCATCCTCGTTATCTTCGATTAATAGGACGCGGTGCGGTGAGACACCGCCATGCGCTAGGTTGGCCATGTCGGGCTCGGGTCTGAGCAGTTCGGTTGCGCCCGGGAGGGCAACGGTGAAGGTGCTCCCACAATTGCGCCCGGCACTGCTCGCAGACACTGTGCCGCCATGCAAGCGCACCAGCTCGCGCACCAGCGTTAGCCCGAGGCCTAGACCACCCTGAGAACGATCAAGTGACACCGTGCCCTGCACGAAGGGATCGAAGGCCTTGGCCACGAGATCCGCATCCATGCCGACACCGGTGTCAGTCACGGACAAAACGGCGTGCTGCGCATCCACGCGGATTGTGACACGGATGGTGCCGGGCTTCGGCGTGTATTTGATGGCATTACTTATGATATTGGTTACGATCTGGTCCAGCCGGGTGCGATCGGCGAAGATCCATGCGGCTTGCAGGTCCAATTCAACAGTCAGGCCGAGGGTGCGCCCCGCAATATCGAGCGCTTGCAACGATTCACGCACGACATCGGACAAATTCGTTCCGGTGTAACTTAGCTCGATCTTGCCGCTCAACATTCGGCTTACATCGAGCAAGTCGCTGACGATGCGTTCCAGATGCTTGCTCTGACGTTCAATGATCTGGTGGGCGCGCACTGAGGCGGGCGCGTCGGGGGTGGTGAGCTTGATGACTACGGTCGCTGCGCTAATTGCGCTTAGCGGATTGCGCAGTTCGTGGCCGAGCATCGCGAGGAAAGTGTCCTTGGCCTTGTTTTGATTTTCGGCGAGCTGGCGCGCGTTCTGCTCGCTGACGAGCAGGTGCTTTCTCTGTTCTTCGACGAATTTGCGCGCCTGCTGTTCCTGCAACAGAATAGTGCTCGCTTCGCTCAGGGCGTCCTGCAGCTCATCGACTTCTACAACGCCGACGCGCGCGATGACGGGCACCTCGGCGGCGCTCAATGCCTTGGCCGCCGTCTTGGCGACATCGAGCGAACGCACCAGGCGGCGGCCGAGGTAGGTCGCCGCCGCCAAGGCTAGCAGGAGCGCGACCAGCATGCCGAGCGCGGCAACTGTGGCTGCGCGGATAGCAGCTGTTTCGATTTGTTCGACAGGGGCGGCTACGGCAATGGTCCAGCCCGAAATTGGCGAGTGAGTGAAGACGTCGTAAACCTCTACGTTCTCGAGTGTGGTGTGACGGATGTAGCCGTCCCGCCGAGCGGCTGCCGCAGCGACGAGTTCGGGCCGCGCAGGCGCACCGATCCGCGCCGCCGCATTGACGTTGCGGGCAATAAAGCGTCCCTGCTTGTCGATGATGGCCACGACGCTGCCTTCCGCCATGCGCGTCGTCGCGACGATGCCGCTGAAATGCTCGGCCGCGAAAGCTTCCACCAGCACATAGCGTTTTCCGCCGTCCAGCGGTACCGGGACGTTGACAGTGGTGACGGGCTTGCGCAACAGCGGTCCAGGCAGCAGGCCGGACACCAGGGTTGTCTGCGTACGGATGACCTCTTGGGCACGCGCTTTGGCAACCGCAGGCGGCATCGGGGTGCCGTATGGAACAAGCGTGTTGATAATTTGCTGGCCATTGGCATCGAGCAAGAGCGCCCAAGCTGTCTTGCCGCGGCCCGCTGTAATGGCTTGCTGATAAAAGGCAGCCATATCACCTGTTGCGAGGTAAGGAGAAGAGGCCAGCACGTGCAACGCGGCTTCCGCGCTGGCCAATTCGCGGTCAACCGTTAGGGCCGTTGCTCGGGCAGTTTCTTCTAGCGAGCGTAGTGCGGAGACGCGCCCGAATTCATGCAGAAAACTAAGGGCAACCGCAGACGATACCATGACCGGAATTAGCACTGCCAAGGCAGTTAACATCAGATAGACCCGAATTTTCATAGGTAAAGATTTCAGCAGGTTCGGGGGCCGGAAAATGCGGGGCTGTTTTAGTCATAAGGCGTGCTCAGCAGCATGCCCATGCAAGAGTGTAGCGCACGGCGGGATACACGCATACCGCAAATTTGGCCCTCAACTTTCGCGCGCGACTGGGCACGGCGGACAGGCGGGAACCAGCGACGAAGCAAGCGCGCAGCACGCCGTTGAACGACAAGATTGCAGTGATGAAATCGCTGACGGCTGCTCTCTCCCAAGGAAATCGAGCAAGGCTGGAAGCAACTGGCGAAACGCAGATCTCGTTGACCGATCCGGCTGCATTCAATGATGACGCGGGGCTCAGGCAACGACGGCTACAACGTTCAGACCGCGGTCGACACCAAGCACTAACTGATCGTCGAACACGAGATCACCAATATCGGCAGCGACCGCGATCAACTGTCGGGCATGGCGAAAAAGGCGCGCACCGCAATTGGAGCGGATGCATTGGCGGCGATCGCTGATCGCGGCGTTCAGAGCAGGCCGAAGCTAGACCAAATCAAGCACAATGAATCTCAAACAGATACCGCTACGGGTATGCTGATGACGAACCGGTTCCGTCCAGCACTTTTTGCCTCATATAGCGCTGCGTCAGCGCGCTTACCAAGCTCAGGGATATCGATAGCTTCAGGTGACATATACGCAATGCCAATGCTCGTTGAAATTGTCTGAAGTGAGCCTTGGATCAAAAACGGCTGGGCGACAGAGGCGATAATTTTTTCTGCTATCAAGGTTGCTTCTCGCGGGTCCACTAAACCCTCAACAATGATCGTAAATTCGTCCCCAGCCAGTCGGCATACCGTGTCAGTCGCGCGTACACTCAGACGCAGCCGTGTTGCAAACTCACGCAGAACTTCGTCACCACCTGCATGGCCGAGTGAGTCATTTATCTGTTTAAAGTGATCGAGGTCGAGATACATCAATGCCAATATTCGGTCGGTTCTCAGAGCACGTAATGCTGCCTCATGGAGCTTCTCCTCGTAGCTTCGTCGGTTCGCTAAACCTGTCAGGGCATCGGAGCGAGCAAGTAATTGTAGCTGCTGCTCTTGTTTCTTTACCTCCGTGATATCAGTCGTCATCACATAAACACCCAGAACTTCACTATTCTTAATATCTGGGATTCCGAGTACGCTAGCTGTGCGCAACGAGTTGTGCACCAATGCCGTCGTTTCAAATTTTACCACTTCTCCGCGAAGATTCCGTTTGAGTTGAGCCTCCCCCAATGCATACAGCTCGCGCCCTAGTACTTGCTCGACTGTTTTCCCCACCATGGCAGACGGAGGTATTCCGAACCAGCTTTCGTAAGTCGCATTTGCAAATCGATACACTTCGGTGTTATCGATGTAGGCAATTAGTACCGGGAGATTGTCTGTAATGGTTTTAAGGCGCTCCTCGCTTTCGGCTTGTTTTAATTCACTATTTTTCCGGTCTGTGATATCCAATGCCATCGCAAAAAACCCCGCCACTTCACCAGCCGGACCTATATCCGGCACATAAGTCGTGTGGTAGTGCCGACGCTCGCCATCAACCACCATATCGCGCTCGAAAACGACTTTTTCGTTAGCAAAGGCGCGGTCGATAAACGGTTTTATCTGTGAATATCGAGTCTGCCCGTATGCCGCTGCCAGAGAAGAGCCAATCAGTTCTTCGTGGGAACCCTGAAAGACTTGGTCGACCGCAGCGCTGTTCAGAAAAAGCAGTCGTTCTTGACGGTCGACGTGACCAATCATTGCCGGCATATTCTCTGTAATCGCCCGTAGTCGCTGTTCATTGATGGCTGCCGATTTTTCCGACTGCTTAAGTTCCGTCACGTCCTTCATTGCTACAACAGCTCCGAGGCGGACGCCGGTTGAGCTAACTAAACGACGGCCGCTGGCGAGCAAAAACTTCGGCGATTTATCTCTCGGAGCGACAACCATTTCGGCATTGTGTACCGACTCTCCAGAGAGCGCACGTATAAGAGGAACTTGGTCGATCCTAAGTAACGTTTCCCCATCCCCACTGAAAAGACTGTAATGTTCGGCCCATTTTCCGCTATCTATGTCCGTAACGTCCAGACCGTGAAGTTCTCGTGCAGCGCGGTTGAACAGCGTTAGTTCGCCGGTACCTGAGCACGCGACCACTCCCACGTCGATGGTATCCAGAACCGCATCAAGCAATTGTTGCTTCTCTTCCAAAAGTCTCTGAACAGCCTTTCGCTCCGAAATATCGTGCAGGAAGGCATGGAAGTAATGATGCCCGCCCAAGGTCATCTTACCAACTGTCATCTCAACGAGTATGCTATGGCCAAGCGTGACTGTTCAGCCGCTATGCGGCAAGCGGGATAGGATTACCGTTGAAGGCCCGGAGCAGAACCTCAAGCATGCCATGGCCTTGCTTGCGTAG
>NZ_JBJXIB010000203.1:0-5578 GCF_046115965.1 Janthinobacterium sp. CG_23.3
GGTTGCATGATTTTCTCCTAAGTTGATTCTTCGAACCTTCACTTTAGGATTAATTTGCGTCTTTTGCCGACCCGCCTTCATTCATAGTATCTACAAAACCGACAAATTCGGACCCGGCACCTTAGCTTAGCGCAATTCCCCCTTGCGCGGCGGCTTTCTCGACTTGCACCAGGGTGTCGTAGAAAGTCGGCGCCCGGCCCATGTCGGTCAGGCGCTGGCTGGTCACTTCGTTGACGTTCTTGCCGTCGCCGGCGAGTTTTTTCCACCACACCGACAGGCCCACGACCAGGCCCACGCGGGCCTTGTCGGTGAGCCGCGCCTTGGCCACGAAGGAGCCGCGGTCGTTGAAGATGCGCACCATGTCGCCGTGGGCGATGCCGCGCGCGGCGCCGTCGTCCGGGTGGATGTCCAGGTGCGGCTCGCCCTCGGCCGAACGCAGGCTCTTGATGTTGACGAAGGTCGAGTTGAGGAAGTTGCGCGCCGGCGGCGACAGCATCGCCAGCGGATACCTGGCTGCCAGCGCCGGGTTGCTGGCGGCCGACTCGTACGGCGCGATGTAGGTCGGCAAGGGGTCGAGCCCGTCGGCCTGCATCGTCGCCGAATAGAATTCGCATTTGCCCGACGGCGTGGGAAAGCCGCCGGCGGCGAACGGCGCCTCGGCCATGGCCAGCTTTTGCCAGCCCTTTTGCTTCAGCGACTCCCAGTCGAAATGCACGGCGCGCGCGTCGCCGGCGTCGAAGGCGCGCGCGGCCAGCGCGTCGTCGCTGTCCTGGAAGCACGGGTCGTCAAAGCCCATGCGCGCGGCCAGCAGGCGGAACACCTCGGTGTTGGGCTTGGCCTCGCCCATCGGCGCGACCGCCGCGTTGTTGGCCATCATGTACAGGTGGCCGTAGGCCAGGTGGGCGTCGACGTGTTCGAGCTGGGTGGTGGCCGGCAGCACGATGTCGGCGTAGTCGACGGTGTCGGTCTGGAAATGTTCGAGCACCACGGTAAACAAGTCTTCGCGCGCGAAACCCTGCGCCACCTTCGACGAATCCGGCGCGATCGCCAGCGGGTTGGAGTTGTAGACGATCACGGCTTCGACTTTCGGGCCGAACTCGGGCGAACTCTCGCGCAGCAGGTCGTCGCCGATAGTGGTCATGTTGATCGTCCGCGGCTTGCCCTTCAACAGGTCGGGCCGCTGCAGCGCCGCGCGGTTGACCGGGAACGAGCCGGACGAGGACAGTTGCATGCCGCCGGCCGGCTGGCGCCAGGCGCCGATCAGCGCCGGCAGGCAGGCGATGGTGCGCACCGACATGCCGCCGCCGCGCACGCGCTGCACGCCGTAGTTGGCGCGGATGGCGACGGGCTCGCCGTCCTTCGCCATTTGGCCGTACAGCCGCGCCAGGTCGACCACCTCGGCCACGCTGATGCCGCAGACCTCGGCGGCGCGCTCGGGCGGCCACTCGGCGGCGCGCTGTTTCAACTCGTCGAAGCCGAGCGTGTAGCGGGCGATGTAGTCGTGGTCCAGCAGGTCGTCGGCGATCAGCACATGCATCATGCCCAGCGCCAGCGCGGCGTCCGTGCCCGGCAGCAAGGCAATGTGCTGGTGGCATTTCTCCGCCGTCAGCGAGCGGTACGGGTCGATGGCGATCAGTTTCGCGCCGCGCCGCTTGGCTTCCTGCGCGCGGGTCCAGAAATGCAGGTTGGAGGCGATCGGGTTGCCGCCCCAGATCAGGATCAGCTTGGCGTTCTGGAATTGTTCGAGGTCGGTGCCGATGGTGGCGCCGACGGTGTAGCGGTAGCCGGTGCCGCCGGCCGAGGCGCAGATGGTGCGGTCCAGCAGCGAGGCGCCGAGCTGGTGGAAGAAGCGCGACGACATCGACTCGCCCTGCACCAGGCCCATCGTGCCGGCGTAGCTGTACGGCAGGATCGCCTGCGGCGCCCGCGCGGCGATGTCCCGCAGGCGCGCCGCGATGGTTGTCAAAGCCTCGTCCCAGCTGATGCGCTCGAACTTGCCCTCGCCCTTTTTACCGACCCGGCGCAGCGGGTAGAGCAGGCGCTCGGCGTGGTAGGTGCGTTCGGTGTAGCGCGACACCTTGGTGCACAGCACGCCGGCCGTGGTCGGATGGTCGGGGTCGCCCTTGACCTCGGTGGCCACGCCGTCCCGCACGGTGACCAGCAAGGCGCAGGTATCGGGGCAGTCGTGCGGGCAGGTTGCGCGAACTTGTGTCGTCGTCATCAGATAATCTCAATAAAAGCGGCTGTGGAAGCCCATACTGTAAACCATTCCCGGCAGGCGCACGCGACGCTGGTGGGTGCGCTGGTTCCGCAGGCTCGACAAGGGCTACAATGGCTTATTCACCGTGCATGTTTTCGATCAAACACGCGCGCCGGCAGAAGCGGTACCCCGCATTGCGAATTCCAGGAGAGTCCGATGAAACTAGTTGATCCCATCATAGCGTTTCAAGCCGAGTTGCGACAGATACGCCGCGATCTGCACGCCCATCCCGAACTGTGTTACGAGGAACGGCGCACCGCCGACGTCGTCGCCGCCAAGCTGACCGAGTGGGGTATTCCGGTGGTGCGCGGGCTGGGCCGCACCGGCGTGGTCGGCATCATCAAGAACGGCACCTCGGAACGGGCGATCGGCCTGCGCGCCGACATGGACGCGCTACCCATGCAGGAAAACAATACCTTCGCGCACGCCTCGCGCCACCCGGGCAAGATGCACGCCTGCGGCCACGACGGCCACACCGCAATGCTGCTGGGCGCGGCGCGCCACCTGGCGCGGCAGCGCGACTTCGACGGCACCGTCTACCTGGTGTTCCAGCCGGCCGAGGAAGGCGGCGCCGGCGCGCGCCAGATGATCGAGGACGGCCTGTTCACGCAATTTCCAATGGACGCGATCTACGGCATGCACAACTGGCCGGGCGCCGCGACCGGCACGCTGAGCGCGGTGGCCGGTCCGATGATGGCGTCGAGCAACGAGTTCCATGTTGTCGTCAAGGGCAAGGGCGCCCACGCGGCGCAGCCGCACAAGGGTATCGACCCGGTGATGATCGCGGTGCAGATCGCCCAGAGCTGGCAAACCATCATCACCCGGGAAAAGAGCCCGCTCGACACGGCCGAGCTGTCGATCACGCAAATCCACGCCGGCAGCGCCACCAACGTGATCCCCGACGAGGCCACGCTGGTCGGCACGGTGCGCACCTTCACCACGCCGGTGCTGGACCTGATTGAAAGCCGCATGCGCGCGGTGGCCGAGCACACCGCCGCCGGCTTCGGCGCCGAGGTCGACTTCGTGTTCAAGCGCAACTACCCGCCGCTGGTGAACCACGCCCGCGAAACCGCGTTCGCGCTGGAGGTGATGCGCTCGGTGGTCGGCGCCGAGCGGGTCAACGCCAACGTCGAGCCCACCATGGGCGCCGAAGACTTCGCCTTCTTCCTGCAACAAAAACCGGGTTGCTACATTTTCATCGGCAACGGCGAAGGCGAGCACCGCGATGGCGGCCACGGGCTCGGCCCTTGCGTGCTGCACAACGGCAGCTACGACTTCAACGACGAGTTGCTACCGATCGGCGCCAGTTTCTGGGTGCGCCTGGCGGAAATGAGCCTGCCGCCAGCGGCCTAATACCACGGTCGGACCTGAAGGGTTGACCCCGGCTCTTTGCCGTTGCTTGATTTTCAGCGTTGCCGGCCCTCGCGCTACCCCATCCCTAAGCCAACTTATCCGGCCCGTCGCCCAAACGCCGGCCCGGATTGAGCAGCTCCAACGCCAGCAACGCGGCCGAGTGGTCCGCCGTCGCGTGGCTGGCGGCGATACTTTCGTAGCGCTCGGTGACGAGTTGCGTCAACGGCAGGGTGACACCGGCCGCGCCGGCGGCCGCCAGGATGTTGTGCATGTCCTTGAGCTGGCTTTTCACTTGCCCGCCGGCGACGAAATTTCGCTCCAGCATGCGTTGCCCGTGCACCTCCAAGATTCGGCTTTCGGCAAAACCGCCGCGTATCGCCGCGCGCACCGCCGCCGGATCGGCGCCGGCCGCCTGCGCCAACAGCAGGGCCTCGGCCACGACGTTCAGGGTCGCGCCGACAATCAACTGGTTGCACAATTTGGCGACCTGGCCGCTGCCGGCCGGGCCAACCAGCGTCGCCCTCCCCATCGCGGCGAACACGGTCTGCGCGCGCGCGTAATCGGCCGCGCTGCCGCCGGCCATGATCGCCAGCGTACCGGCTTGGGCGCCGCCAACGCCGCCGGACACCGGCGCGTCGATGAAGCGGTGCCCGCGCGCGACAAGGCGGGCGTGGAATTGCTGCGCCTCGGCTTGCTTGGTCGAACTCATGTCGACCCACAGCGCGTCTGGCGCGAGCGCCCCGAGCGCGGCGTCGATCAGCTGCCCGACGATGGGGCCGGCCTCCAGCATCGAGATGACGATGTCAGCCTCGCGCACCGCCTCGGCAAGCGACTTCGCGACCAGCGCGCCGTCCGGCGCCAGCGCCTCGGCCTTGCTCAGCGTGCGATTCCAAACTGTGACAGAATGTTTGGCTTGCAAGAGACGGCGCGCCATCGGCTCGCCCATCAGACCGATACCCAGAAACGCGATTTTTGTGGAGAGTGTCAATTGAAATTCCTGATTTTGTTAAAATGCAAGTAATTGTAAGAATGTGTTTATATATCCGCAATTAACACGCCCGGCTTGCCACTCTGGCGGCCGAGGCAGTAGCGAGGCTAATTTTACGATGAAAGATTATATGTTCTTCCAGAAGCGAGTATTGAAATCCCTCGTCGCGGGCATGGCCTTACTGGCCATGCAATTGGCTTATGCGGCCGACGACCCATTGATCGACGGCGCCTATGCCGAAGTCGCCACCGGCGCGCATGTCCGCATGGTGCGCGTTGGCGTCACTGCGGACTGGGGCCAGCGCTGGTTCCAGTCGAACGGCACGCACCTGAGCGGCTACTGGGACACTAGCGCCGGTGCATGGCGCGGCAACCACTACCAAAACGTCAAGGGCGCCAAGCAATCGCTGTACGACATCGGCTTCACGCCGGTGTTCCGTTTCCAGCGCGATGACAAAAAAGGCTTCTATGCGGAAGGCGGGATCGGCGTGCACGGCCTCTCGAAACTGTATGACAACGACGACAATCGTCTGTCGACGCACTTCCAGTTCGGCGACCACATCGGCGCCGGCTACGTTTTCGACAACAAGTGGGAACTCGGCGTGAAGATTCAACACTTCTCCAACGGCGGCTACAAAAAGCCGAACAGCGGCGTGAACTTCGTCAACCTCAAAGCCAGTTACCGATTTTGATGTAGGCGCTGCGCCAGGCAGTCCCAAGCCCCTCGCCCCTCGCCACAACGAGGGGTTTTTTTTCGCCCGCCGCTTGCCCCTCTCGTTGCGGCATGGCTTACGATGCAGTAACACTGGAGGAACCCGACATGCTATTAAAAATCGGCCCACTAGCCGGACGCACGGCTGGTTTAACGCCCACAAAAATGCGGACGAAAAAAAGCCCAGTATCTCTACTGGGCTTTTTTAATATAACAAGCCTGACGATAACCTACTTTCACACTGGTTGCAGCACTATCATCGGCGC
>NZ_JBJXIB010000204.1:0-5539 GCF_046115965.1 Janthinobacterium sp. CG_23.3
AAAGGCAGGCGTGGCCTTGCCAAACATTGTCGACCTATTGCGCGACGACAACGTGCTCGACCAGGTGGTCGGCCAGGGCGTGGCGCCGGCCCCCGCCCCGCTGGCCGCGCCGGCCGACGCCTGTGTCCAGTGCGACGTCGCCGAGACCTTGCGCCGGGTGCTGGCACATGCCGCGGCGCCGGAAATGGCAGCGTAAAGAAGTTTGCGTTTGCAGTGCGGGTACGGCGCCGCGCCAGTGCGGCCGGCGCCGGAACCGTGGCAGTATTTTTCACTATAACTATTTAAAGAAGACAATCATCATGAAAACAGCAATGACCGCTATCCTGCGCGCCGGCGTCGCCGCCGCCGTCCTGACCCTGGCCAGCGCGGGCGCCAGCGCCGCCGGCAGCAACCTGACCGCCACCTTGCACGGCGCCGGCATGTTCACCGCCAGCGGCGGCGCCTTCGGTCCGGGCAACTCGGTCACCCCGGGCGTGTGGGAAGCCACCTACGACAGCAACACCTTCCTGGCGTTCTGCCTGCAGCCAACCGTGGCGCTGAACGCTTCGAACAACCACTACGGCTCGGCCGCGTTCGCCGCGTCCGATTCGATCAAGCGCCTGTACGAGGGTTACTACACCAGCTCGGTGGCAAACTTGGCAACCAGCTACGCGGCGGCCCAGGCGTTCCAGTTGGCGCTGTGGGAATTGAACAACGACAATGGCAACCTGCTGGGCGGCGCCTTGAAGTTCAAGAACTTGAACAACGCCATCGTGCTCAACGCCAACACCATGTTGGGCACCGCCCTCGGTTCGGGCGCGATCCACAACACCTTCAACTACACCAGCCTGAGCAGCGCCGGCGTCGGCAGCGTCTCGCAAAACCTGCTGAGCGTGTCGGCCGTGCCTGAGGCGCAAACCTGGGCCATGTTGGTGGCCGGCCTGGGCCTGCTGGGCTTCATGCGTCGCCGCCAGGCTTAATCGTCGCACAGGGGCGCGGCCGGTTCCCGGCGCGCGCCCCGCCGGCCGCGGCCGCCGCGCCTTGCGCCGCGGCCGTTGCCATTTCTCCCTGGCACGTCCGTGCCGCCCGCGTCGCGCGCCGATTTTTGCCGCCGCGACCCATATTACTGTGGCACAATATTAATCCCCGTTCCTTGTCGGCCGGGGATGCGCGCCGTCGCCTTTACCGTATTCGTCTTCACCTGGAACCGCCATGATGCCATCCCCCCAGCCGGCCAGCGCCGCCGGCGCCGTCGCCGTGTGCGAAGCCGTGGTGTTCCTGTCGCGCTTTTTCGGCGCCGCCGTCCAGCACGAGCGCCTGCGCGCCAGCCTGGCGGCGTTCGACGCCGCCGGCGCCGACGGCGCGCTCGACGAGGCGCTGGCGCACGCCGGCCTGGTCGGCACCGCGCTGGCGGCCGGCGCCGCGCGCCGCCCGACCGAGATGCCGGCGCTGCTGCTCAACGACGCCGGCCAGGCGCTGGTGGTGCTGGCCATCGCCGCCGGCAAGTACCAGTGCCACGTCCCCGGCATCGACGGCAGTTGCTGGCTCGACGCGGCCGCGCTGGCCGGCGAAGTGCCGCAAGGGCGCTGGGTGGCGGTGCGCCCGGTGATGTATTTCGACCAGCGCAGCCTGCTCTACAGCCTGCCGGTCAACGGCCGCTGGTTCTGGGACGTCTTCAACCGCAACCGCTGGGTCTTCCGCTGGGCCTTGCTGGGCACCCTGGTGCTCAACGTGATCGGCGCGCTGGTGCCGTTCTACGCGATGGCGGTGTACGACCGCGTCATCCCCAACAACGCCACGGCCAGCCTGGCGGTACTGACGGTGGCGGCCGTCGCGCTGACCGGCTTCGAGCTGGCCATGCGCCTGCTGCGCGGCGAACTGGTGGAGACGGCCTCGCGGCGCATCGACGTGGCGCTGTCGGCGAGCATTTTCGCCCAGTGCCTGCGCCTGCGCGCGGCCAGCCGGCCGGCCTCCGGCGGGGCGCTCGCCAACACCGTGCGCGACTTCGAGTCGGTGCGCGAATTTTTCGCCTCCAGCACCCTGACCGCGCTCGGCGACGTGCCCTTCCTGCTGCTGTTCCTAGGCGTCATCGCGCTGGTCGGCGGCTGGCTGGCGCTGGTGCCGCTGGCGGCGATCCCAATTTTGCTGCTGGTGGCGCTGGCGGCCAAGCGCCCGCTGGCGCGGCACGTGGCGGCCTCGATGCAGGAAAGCGGCCAGCGCACCGCCCACCTGTTTGAAAGCATGAACGGGCTCGACACCATCAAGGCGCTGGGCGCCGAAGCCTGGAGCCGGCGCAAGTGGGAGGGCCTGACCGTGGCCATCGCCGCCAACAGCGTCGAGACGCGCGAGATCGTCAGCCGCGTCAACTACATCAACACCGCCGTGCTGGCGCTGGCCGGCACCGCCGTGGTGGCGGTCGGCGCGCTGCTGATGGGCGAGAAGCTGCTGACGCTGGGCCAGGTGATCGCCGTCAGCATGCTGACCGGGCGGGCGCTGGCGCCGGTCAGCCAGATCGCCGGCCTGATCATGCGCTGGGAGCAGAGCAAGCTGTCGTACGAGGCGCTCAACAAGATCATGCTGGCGCCCACCGACGACGACGGCGCCAGCCTGCAGGCGCCGCCGCTGAGCGGGCGCATCGAATTTCGCGACGTCGGCTTCGCCTATCCGCAATCGGCGCCGCTGCTGGAGAAGTTGAATTTGACGATAGCGCCGGGCCAGCGCGTCGGCGTCATCGGCAAACTCGGTTCGGGCAAGAGCACCTTGCTGCGCCTGTTGCTGAACCAGTACGGCCCGAGCAGCGGCGGCGTGCTGTTCGACGACCTCGCCAGCACCCAGCTTGATCCGCTCAGCCTGCGCCGGCAGATCGGCTACGTGCCGCAAGACGTTACGCTGTTCCACGGCACGCTGCGCGAAAACATCGAACTGGGACGCAGCCAGGCCGACGACGCCGGCCTGCTCGAGGCGATCCGCCTGGCCTGCCTGGACGACATCGTCAGCCAGCTGCCGCAGGGCGTCGCCACCGAGGTCGGCGAGCGCGGCGAGCGTCTCTCCGGCGGCCAGCGCCAGGCCGTCGCGATGGCGCGCGCGCTGTTGGCCAAGCCGCCCATCCTGCTGCTGGACGAACCGAGCAGCATGTTCGACCCGGCCACCGAGCAGCGCCTGATCGGGCGCCTGCGCAGCCTGCGCGACACCACCATCGTGCTGGTGACGCACCGCATGGCGATGCTGGCGCTGGTCGACCGCCTGATCGTCTTCGACCGCGGCCGCATCGTCGCCGACGGCCCGCGCGACGAGATCCTGCGCGTGCTGGCGGCCCAGCCGGGCGCCGCGGCGGCGCCCGCCATCAGCCCGGAGGTATCCGCATGAGCAAGCCGAACCAGGCGCGCCCGCTGCCTGCCAGCCACCCGGACCCGGAGCGCGAACCGAAGCGCATCATCGTCAACATGATCGCGCTGGTCGCGCTCATCATCGTGCTGGCCCTGGCCTGGGCTACTTTCGCCGAACTCGACGTCGCCGTCAACGGCCGCGGCAGCATTACGCCGCCGAGCCGCTTGCAGGAGGTGCAGAGCCTGGAGGGCGGCATCGTGCGCGAGATGCTGGCGCGCCCCGGCCAATCGGTGCGCCGCGGCCAGCTGCTGGTGCGCCTGGACACGGCGCAGTACGACGCCAACCTGGGCGCGAGCCGGCAGAACCGCCTGGCGGCGCTGGCCGGGCGGGCCCGCCTGGACGCGCTGCTGGCCGGCGTCGCGCCGCGGTTCGACGAGGCCTGGCGGCGCGAGGCGCCCGAGCTGATCGACAAGGAAACCCAGTTGTGGCGCGACGGCCAACGCGAACACGCGGCGGCCGGCGCGGCCGGGCGCGAGGGCGTGTTGCGCCGGCGCGGCGAACTGGCCGAGGCGCAGGGCCGCATCGCCCAGCTCGAAGCCGGCGTCAAGCTGGGCGCCGACAGCCTGTCGATCGAGGAGCGCCTGTATAAAGAGGGCGCCGGCTCGCGCGGCGACTACCTGAGCGCGCAGCAGCGCCTGCTGCAGCAGCGCACCGAACTGGAGGCGCTGCGCAACTCGCTGGCGCGCCTGAACGCCACCCTGGCCGAAGCGCAGGCCACGGCCAGCGAGGCCGACGCGCGCATGCGCGCGCAGTGGGGCGCCCAGCGCAGCGAATACGAAACCAAGGCCGGCGCACTGGCCAGCACCGTCAAGGGCCAGCAGGACCAGGTCACGCGGCGCGATATCAGCGCGCCGGTGGACGGCGTGGTCAACCGCGTGCTGGTGCCCGGTGTCGGCGGCGTGGCGCCGCCCGGCAAGGCGATCCTGGAAATCGTGCCGGCCGACAGCGAAGTGGTCATTTCGGTGCGCGTCAAACCGGCCGATATCGGCTTCATCCACGTCGGCCAGAGCGCCTCGGCCAGCGTGCTGGCGTACGACGCCACCACCTACGGCCGCCTGAAGGCGCAGGTAACGCGGGTCGGCGCCGACGCCATTCCGGACGAGCGCAACGAGCCGTACTTCGAAGTCCAGTTGAGCACCGACCGCAGCCAGCTGACGGCGCACGGCCGGGTGCTGCCGATCACGCCCGGCATGCCGGTCGACGTCGGCATCCTGACCGGCAAGCGCTCGGTCATGCAATACGTGTTCAAGCCGGTGCTGCGCGGCTTGCAATCGTCGCTGCAGGAGCGCTGATGCGGCGCGCCCTGCATACCTCAGCCGCCGTGGCGCTGGCGCTGGCCCTGGCCGGCGGCGCCTGCCTGGCCGGCGCCGACAGCGGCGCCGCCGCCTACGCCGGCCCGGCCGACACCACGCCTATGCCATCCGCGCAGCCGGCGCGCGGCTTGCCGGCCCTGCTGGCGCGCGCCTTGGGGCGCGACCCGCAGGTGCGCGCCGCCCATGCCGCGCTGGCCGGCGCGCAGGCGCGCTACCGGCAGGCCCGTTCGCGGCTGCTGCCGAACGCCGGCATCCAGGCCAGCCGCGGCCGCAGCAACGACCTCGACGGCGCGGTGGACGTCGAGCGGCGCACCCAGCAAGTCGAAGCGAGCCTGCGCTGGAACGTCTACAACGGCGGCGCCGACCGCGCCGAAATGGCCGCCGCCGGGCACGAGGTGGCGGCCGCCGAGGCGGAGCTGCGGCGCGCCCGTGAAGAGGGCGCCGAACGCCTGGCCGAGGCGTATTTCGACGTGCAGCGGTTGGACCGCACGCTGCTGCGTTCGGCGGCGCGGCTGATCGAGGTGGCGCAACTGGTGGCCCAGGTTGGCCGCCAGACCGAGCTGGGCAAGGCTTCCGAGTTGGACGCGCAACTGGCGCAAAGCTCGCAGCTGGACGCCGAACTGACCCAGGACGGCTTGCTGAGCGACCGCCTGACGGCGCAGATCAAGCTTGCCGCGCTGGCGTCCGAAGCGGTCGGCGAGTTCATCGATTTCGACTTCGGCGCGCCGGCGCCGGCCGGCGACACCACCGGCCACGCGCCCCTTCCTTTGGGAGGCGAGCACAGCTACAACCCCCGCCCGCGCACTGGTAACCACGACCGAAACCCAGGGAACACAAGCAGACCCGCCACTGGCTCATTG
>NZ_JBJXIB010000205.1:0-5495 GCF_046115965.1 Janthinobacterium sp. CG_23.3
CCCTTCTTCCCCCACCCCACCCACCCTCGCAGAAAAAAAATAAAAACCTGGGGTTGTCCCCCCCCCCCCCCCCCCCAAACCCCCCCCCCCCCCCCTCCCCCCCCCCCCCCCCGCGCTGCTGCCGCAATTGCGCGCCGCCATCGTCCAACGCCTGAATTCCTGAGCGCGCCGCCAAACATTTACCAAGAGAACACCATGACAGGCTCTAGACAATCGGCCCCGACGCCGCAACCGACCGGACTGACGGTGCACAGCAAATCGCGGGTGCTCGACGTCAGCTTCGACGACGGCGCCAACTTCTCGCTGCCGTTCGAATTGCTGCGCGTGTGCTCGCCGTCGGCCGAAGTGCGCGGCCACGGCCCGGGCCAGGAAGTGCTACAGCTGGGCAAGCGCGAGGTCGGCATCACGGCGCTCGATCCGGTCGGCAACTACGCGGTGCAACCGACCTTCTCGGACGGCCACAACACCGGCCTGTACTCGTGGGAGCTGCTCTACAAGCTGGGCGCGCAGCAGGAGCAAGTGTGGCGCACCTACCTGGAGCGCCTGCACGCCGCCGGCTTCCCCGGCGACAGCGGCCGCGAGCCGGGCGCGGCGCTGCCGGCGGCGCCGGCGGCCGGCCACGGCTGCGGCCACAAGCACTAGTGGCGCCGCGGCTGAGCCGCGTCCAGCGCGAATTCTTGACCTGGGTTCGCGATTCAGAACAAGCCGGGCCGCGCCGGCGCGCCGCTTGTATAATGCCCGCACATCAATCAGGCTGATAACCATGACCAATACGACGCATTTCGGCTATAAAACCGTTTCGGAAGACGACAAAGTGCACGAGGTGGCGAAGGTGTTCCACTCCGTCGCCGCCAAATACGATGTGATGAACGACCTGATGTCGGCCGGTTTGCACCGCCTGTGGAAGACCTTCACCATCGCCAACGCCGGCGTGCGCCCGGGCTTCAAGGTGCTCGACATTGCCGGCGGCACCGGCGACCTGGCCAAGGTGTTCGCCAAGCAGGCCGGCCCCGGCGGCGAGGTCTGGCTGACCGACATCAACGAGTCGATGCTGCGCGTGGGCCGCGACCGGCTCTTGAATCGCGGCCTGTTGACCCCCACCTTGTTGTGTGACGCGGAAAAACTGCCGTTCCCGGACAATTATTTCGACCGCGTCAGCGTCGCCTTCGGCCTGCGCAACATGACGCACAAGGACCAGGCGCTGGCCGAAATGCGCCGCGTGCTCAAGCCGGGCGGCAAGTTGTTGGTGCTGGAATTCTCGAAAGTGGCGGCGCCGCTGCAAAAGCCGTATGACGTGTATTCGTTCTCGGTGCTGCCGTGGCTGGGCCAAAAAATCGCCGGCGACGCCGAAAGCTATCGTTACCTGGCCGAGTCGATCCGCATGCATCCGGACCAGGAAACCCTGAAAACCATGATGCAAGACGCCGGCCTGGAGCGCGTGCAGTATTTCAATTTGACGGCCGGGGTCGCAGCTTTGCACACGGGTATTAAACTGTAGGAGGTTGGCATGAATATCAAGAAATTTCTGGTCGGCGCGACGCTGGCCGCGCTGTCGTTGTCGATGCTGGCCGACTCGATCGCCCGCCCGATGGGCGGCGGCCGCTCGATTGGCCGGCAGTCGCACAACGTGAGCCGCCAGGCGCCCGCGCCTGCGCCGGCCCCGGCGGCGCAACGCCAGGCCCAACCCGCCGCCGCGCCCGCCGCGGCGCCGGCGGCCGCGGCCAAGCCGCCGAGCCGCTGGAAAGGCATCCTGGGCGGCGCCTTGCTCGGCCTGGGCCTGGGCGCCTTGTTGTCGCACTTCGGTCTGGGCGGCGCGCTGGCCGGCATGATCGGTTCGCTGTTGATGCTGGCCTTGCTGGCCGGCGCCGTCTACCTGATCTATCGCCTGGTGCGCGGCAAGCGGGCCGCCAACGACGGCGGCAATCACAACGCGCCGTTCTCGGGCGGCTTCGGCGGCAACAATGCGCTGGCCCAGGGCGCCGGCAACACGCCAGAGATCGGCTCGCGCATGCAGCCGCAGGCCTTCGAACCGCTGATGCCGGCGCCGTCGGCCGGCTCGATGCTCGACAAGCCGGCCGCGGCCGCGCCATGGGGCGTGCCGGCCGACTTCGACACGGCCGGCTTCCTGCGCCACGCGAAAAGCAACTTCATTCGCCTGCAGGCGGCCTGGGACAAGGCCGACGTCAACGACATCCGCGAATTCACCACGCCGGAAGTCTACGCCGAGATGAAATTGCAACTGCAGGAACGCGGCGCCGGCGCCGACTTCACCGACGTCGTCAGCATCGAGGCCGAATTGCTGGGCATAGAAACGAGCGCCGCCGACTACCTGGCCAGCGTCAAGTTCTCGGGCGCGATGCGCTCGGCGCCGAACGCCGCCGCGGAACCGTTCGCCGAAGTCTGGAACCTGGCGAAGCCGGTGTCCGGCAACGGCGGCTGGTTGTTGGCCGGCATCCAGCAACTGTCCTGAGTGCGCGCACGGTAAATTGCCGCTGCCGTTTATTTCCCGGCAAGCTGGTAAGATCAAGACCGCCCACGATTGCCACGGGCGGTTTTTTTTTGAGGTTTTTTACAGATCGACCGCATGCCCCTACCTATCCCTAGCAGCTCCGCGCTGAGCGCGCCCGTCGTCGCTTCGATCAACCATTTGCTGGCGCAGGAGCCGTGGGCGCAGCAACAGCTCGCGCTGCACGCCGGCAAGGTCGCCTGCGTCGACACCGGCGCGCTGGCGCTGCGCGTGCGCGTCGCCGGCGGCATGTTCGAGGTGGCGCCGGACGACGCCGCCGCCAACGTGACGATCCGCGTCAAGCTGTCGGACCTGCCGCTGATCCTGCAAAACCGCGAGCGCGCCTTTTCCTACGTCAAAATCGACGGCGACGCCGAATTCGCCAACGCCATTTCCCAGCTCAGCAAGACCTTGCGCTGGGAGGCCGAACACGACCTGGAAAAGCTGGTCGGCCAGATCGCCGCCCAGCGCATCGCCGCCGGCGCCAGGGCGGTCGTCGCGGCCGCCAAGTCCGGCCAGCAAAAGCTGGCCGAGAACGTCGCCGAATTCTTCCTCGAAGAGCAGCCGCTGCTGGTGCGTCCGGCCGCGGTCGAGGCCTTCTCGGGCGACGTCACGCGCCTGCGCGACGACGTCGAACGCATCGCCAAGCGGATTGAAAAGCTAGAACAAAAACTGGCGCGCGGCGCATCCGCCGCGGCACCATCACCGGACCTCCAATGATATTGAAATTTTTGCGCCTGCTGAAAATCCTGCGGGTGGTCGTCAAATACGGCCTCGACGAAATCGCCATCTCCGGCCTGAAGGTGCCGCGCACCGCCAAACTGATCGACACCGTCATCTTCTGGCGCGACATCAGCGCGCCGCGCGGCGAGCGCATGCGCATGGCGCTGGAAGAGCTGGGGCCGATTTTCGTCAAGTTCGGCCAGGTGCTGTCGACCCGGCGCGACCTGATGCCGGCCGACCTGGCCGACGAGCTGGCGCGCCTGCAAGACCAGGTGCCGCCGTTCGACTCCGACCTGGCGATCGCGCAAATCGTCAAATCGCTGGGCGCCCACCCGGAGCAACTGTTCGCCAACTTCGAGCGTACGCCGGTGGCCTCGGCCTCGATCGCGCAGGTGCATTTCGCCACGCTGAAGGACGGCCGGGAAGTGGCCGTCAAGGTGCTGCGCCCGGGCATGAAAAAGCTGATCGACGAGGACGTCGCGCTGATGCACATCGCCGCCGAGTGGATCGGCCGCATCTGGGCCGACAGCAAGCGCCTGAAGCCGAAGGAAGTCGTCGGCGAATTCGACAAATACCTGCACGACGAACTCGACCTGATGCGCGAGGCGGCCAACGCCAGCCAGCTGCGGCGCAACTTCGCCGACTCGAACCTGCTGATGGTGCCCGAGATGCACTGGGACTTTTGCTCGTCGAGCGTGATCGTCATGGAGCGCATGGTCGGCATCCCGGTGTCGCAGCTGGACCGCCTGGCCGCGGCCGGCGTCGACCTGAAGAAGCTGTCGAGCGACGGCGTGGAAATCTTCTTCACCCAGGTGTTCCGCGACGGCTTCTTCCACGCCGACATGCACCCCGGGAACATCCTGGTGTCGGTCGCGCCGGAAACGTTCGGCCGCTACATCGCGCTCGACTTCGGCATCGTCGGCACCCTGAACGACTTCGACAAGGACTACCTGTCGCAAAATTTCCTGGCCTTTTTCCGGCGCGACTACAAGCGCGTCGCCGAAGCGCACATCGAATCGGGCTGGGCGCCGAAGGAAACCCGCGTCGACGAACTGGAATCGGCGGTGCGGGCCTGCTGCGAACCGATCTTCGACCGGCCGCTGAAGGACATCTCCTTCGGCCAGATTCTGCTGCGCCTGTTCCAGACCTCGCGCCGCTTCAACGTCGAAGTGCAGCCGCAACTGGTGCTGCTGCAAAAGACCCTGCTCAACATCGAAGGCCTGGGGCGCCAACTCGACCCCGACCTCGACCTGTGGAAGACCGCCAAGCCCTACCTGGAAAACTGGATGTCCGACCAGGTCGGCGTGAAAGGCATGATGGAGCGCCTGAAGGGCGAGGCGCCGCGCTTCGCCCACATGCTGCCACAACTGCCGCGCCTGCTGCACCACGCGCTGGCGGTGGCCGGCGCGCCGCGCAACGCCGACACCGAGCTGCTCAAGACCCTGATCGCCGAACAGCGCCACACCAACCGCCTGCTCAGTTTTGTGGTTTACTTCGTCGGCGCCTTCGCCGTCGGCGCGCTCGGCCTGCAACTGATGCTGCGCTGGCAGCACCTGGCATAAGGGGGGGGGGCCGGCATGCCCGACTTCCAGGCCCGCGACCCGCTCTCCCCGGCGTTCTGGGACGAACGCTTCGAACGCGGCTTCACGCCGTGGGACCGCGGCGGCGTGCCCGACGCGCTGCGCGCCTTCGTCGCCGGCGCCGCCGCGCCGCTGCGCTGCCTGATCCCCGGCTGCGGCGCCGCCTACGAACTGGCGCACCTGTGCCAGGGCGGCTGGGACGCCACCGCGATCGACTTCGCGCCGGCCGCCGTGGCCGCCGCCCGCGCCGCCGTCGGCCCATGGGCCGGGCGCGTGCTCGAAGCCGACTTTTTCACCTACGCGCCGGCCGAGCCGCCGCAACTGATCTACGAACGCGCCTTCCTGTGCGCCATGCCGCGCGCGATGTGGCCGCACGTGGCGGCGCGCTGGGCCGCGCTGCTGGCGCCGGGCGCCTTGCTGGCGGGCTACTTCTTCTTCGACGACGCCCTGCGCGGCCCGCCGTTCGGCATCGAGCGCGCGCAACTCGACGCGCTGCTGGCGCCGCACTTCGACTGCATCGCCGACGAGCCGGTGGCCGACTCGATCGCCGTCTTCGAAGGCAAGGAACGCTGGATGCTCTGGCGTCGCCGGGCAGGGCGATTGCATGAAGGCGGAGCCGAGGCGATGAGCACAGCTTGTAGGTATCGCTTGTAAACTCTTTGAAAAAGGCGTTTACTCTCGATATT
>NZ_JBJXIB010000206.1:0-5455 GCF_046115965.1 Janthinobacterium sp. CG_23.3
TGGTAACGCCTTGGAAACGTGCACACACGAGACGGACAGGGTCCTTTGTGCCTTCCACCTCCCCCGCTCCTGGTTCTGAAGGTGGTGGGGGGCGGGGGGGGGGGGGGGGCGACGCCGAAGCGCTGTATTACGACAGCAAAAACCAGGCCGGCGCCGGCCAAGCCGACTGGCAGCGGGTGCGCCATTGCGCGTTCGCCCAAGCGCAGCCTGGCGTGCTGATCATGTTGTACGCGACTGGCAGCGGCCAGCAATCAAGGCGGCATCAGCGACTTCACCACCGTGACCAAGGACGAGGCCAAGCAGACGCAGCGGCGCGCCAGGCAATTGCACGAGCTGGCGTCGCAGTAAAGGGGAGCGGCGTGCCCCTACCAGGCCAGCAGTCCGGCGCGAAACGCCGGGCTGTCGCCGACGATGCGTTTGTTGCCGACATAGCGCAGCACGATGTCCACCGCCTCCAGGCGCGCGGTGCCGGGCAGGGCGAGTAGCGCGAACTGGCGCTTCGCCGCAATCGGCAGGTCGACGACGCGCACGCCTTGCGGCTCGGGAAACACGGCCAGTCTCGGCAGTATCGAATACGCGAGGCCGAGCCCGACCATGGCCGCGACGGCGCTGTCGGTCGCCAGCGTGCGCGACGGCTCGGCCGCGAAGCCGGCCGCGCGGCATTGCGCCAGCACCGCCAGCGCGCCGCTACAGTCGAGCTGGATATACGGCAAGTCCTTGAGTTGGTCCCACGACAGCGGCGCGCGCGCGGCGAACCAGGCCGGCACCACCAGCACATAGGAATCGGCCACATAATTGCGCACCAGCAGGTCCGCGGCGACGGGCAACTGGCCGATGCCGATCTCGGCGCGTCCGTCCGCCACCGCGCGCGCGACCTGTTGGCGCTCTTCGCAACTGTCGTCGATGTCGACGCGGATGCCCGGATACTCGACGGCAAGCGCCGCCAATGCCTGCGGCAGCACATGGGTGGCGACACTGCGGAAGCAGGCGATGCGCACGCGCCCGACCAGCCCGGCGCCGACGTCCGCCGCCTCGGCCAGGCCGGCCGCCAGGCGCAACATCTGGCGCGCCTTGGCCAGCACGCGCTGGCCGGCCTCGGTGGGCGCGCAACCGGTGCGCGAGCGCGTCAGCAGGCGCGCGCCCAGGCACGCCTCCAGTTCCGTGATGGCGTGGCTGATGCGCGACTGGGTGCAGGCCAGCTCGGCCGCAGCGGCGCCAAAACTGCCGGTATCGGCGACCGCCACCAGCATTTCAAGCTGATTGAGCTTAGGTTTGTTCATTTCGGCAATCGAAATCCTTCATGGATAAGCGCCAAGTATAGGCGAATTCGGTTGTGGCCGAGCGGGCGCCGCCGCAACATGGGATTCTCGTTATCCCCCACAAAGAAGGACGCAATATGAAGCCATTCCCCTTGGACGCCGTGTTGATCGTGATCGACGTGCAGCAAGCCTTCAACGACGCCAGCTGGGGCGGCCGCAACAATCCCCAGGCCGAAGCCAACATCGCCGCCTTGCTGGCCGGCTGGCGCAACACGCAGCGACCGGTCATCCACGTGCGGCACCGCTCGGCGCGGGCGGATAGCCTGTTCCATCCGGACCAGCCCGGCTTCCAGGTCAAGCTGGAGGCGCAGGCCTTGCCCGGCGAGCCGGTGATCGACAAGCAGGTCAACAGCGCCTTTATCGGCACCGACCTGGAGCGGCGCCTGCGCGCGCGCGCCGCCACCACCCTGGTGATCGTCGGCATCACGACCGACCACTGCGTGTCGACGACCACGCGGATGGCGGGCAATTTCGGCTTCGCCACCTACCTCGTGGCGGACGCCACCGCGACGTTCGGGCGGGTTGGGCCGGACGGCCGCCGCTTCAGCGCCGAACAGATGCACGACACCGCGCTGGCCAGCCTGCACGGCGAGTTCGCGACGGTGCTGAGCGCCGCCGCCGTGCTCGACATGCTCTAAGTGGCTCTGCGGAATAACATACGCCAGTTCATTTCCCAGGTCTTGCCCTGGTCCGGCGACATCGCCTGCTCCCAGCGGGCACTGTCGGGCTGGAGGTCCGACCAGGTATAGCGCACCCGGATCGGTTTTCCGTCCAGTTCGTCCTCGCATTCGAAGACGCCGACGCCGTTCTCGAACTGGCCGACCACGGGCGGCAGCAATATCCCGGCGGCGCTCAAGCCGGCGTTCTGGTTGTCGAGCCAATAAATGCTCCACAGCCCGGTTTGCGGGTTGAACAGGCGCAGCGACATGCCGACAAAACCGGGTCGCCAGTTGCCGGCGACGAAGTCGTCGTAGTTGCCGATGCCGGCGGGCAGCGCCTGGTTGTGCTGGATGGCGTCGAAGGTTTCCCATTCGTGGTTGTCCTGCAGGCGCTTGCGCAGGCGCCGGTTCTCGACGTGCCAGTGGCCAAGCAGGAAATCGAAAGCGTGGATGCCGTTGCGGCTAAGTTGATTCATTTGCATGGGGTGGGTAAAAGGAATATATGATAGAACTGCGCGGCGCCGTGGCCAATGCGACATCAACGGTCTTTGCCGCGCGACACCGGTGCTATTAAAGGTTTTTTGAAAGGTTTTCCTTGAGTTTTGAACTGGACGCTTACGACCGCAAGATCCTTGCGCTTTTACAAGACGACGCCCGACTCGGCTATTCGGAAATCGGGCGCAGGATTCACCTCACCGCGCCGGCGGTCACCGAGCGGGTGCGCCGGCTGCAAGAGGCGGGCGTGATCGAGGGGTTCACGGCGCGCTTGAACTTGCGGGCTTTGGGCTACAGTTTCGAGGCGTTCGTCAACGTTACCGTCGAGTCGCATGATGCGCTCGATGCGTGGGCCGCCGCGCATCCGGAAGTGCTGGCGCTGCACACCACCACGGGCAGCCATTGCGCCTTGATCCGCCTTGCGGTGACGGCGCCCGAGCATTTGCAGGCGCTGATCAAATCGCTCGGGGAGATCGGCAAGACCACCACGTCCATCGTTTTATCCTCGCAGTTCGAAGACCGCCCCCGTTTGGCGGGGGCGCAGCTGCCGCTGGCCGCTTCCAAGACCCGTTGACGGGCTGCTACAATTTGCGCGTCGGTCCGACGACAAACCGTTCCAGTATCCGGGTGCGGTTCGCCAGCATGAACGTGAGGAATACCTGCTCGCGCAAGGCCAGGCGGACCATCAGCGGTAGCCGCCCGTATAAAACCCCCGAGATTTTTTTCAGGCGCCGAGCCAGGTTTCCATCATCAAAGTCGCCCAGTGACATCATTTATCCTCAGTGTTGATACGGCTGCTGGAGTCTACCTGAATTGTTTTTTTCACGACTTGACGAGTGCCCCCGGCCTGTGTGATATTAGATATATGAAATTCAACCTGTTCCCGCCAACCGCCATCACCGCCTTCGTGCTGTGTTGTGAGGCTGCGCTTGGGGAGAGCGTCGCATAGCGATAGTACGTTCACATTCCTCAAGGGCCACAGCGTTGAAAAACCTGTGGCCCTTTTTGTTTCCAGTCACACCTCATCGGGAAAGCGGCATGGCACTTCACTTATATGACACGTACACGCGCAAGCTGCGCGAACTCCACGGCATTGAGCCGGGCCGAATCGGCCTGTATGCATGCGGTCCGACAGTGTATGACCACGCCCATATCGGCAATCTACGCACCTATCTGTTTGTCGACTTCCTGCGGCGTACCTTGGAATACAGTGGATTCCAGGTCAAGCACGTGATGAACATTACCGATGTCGGGCACTTGACGTCCGATCAGGATACAGGCGACGACAAAATGGAGAAAGGCAGCTTGCGCACAGGACGATCGGCGTGGGAAATCGCCCAGGAGTACACGCAGGCGTTCAAAGAAGACCTGGCGTTGTTGAACATCCAGGCGCCCGGCACGTGGTGCCACGCCACCGACCATATCGCCGAGCAAATCGAATTCATCGCCGACCTGGAGCGCAAGGGCTACACCTACCGTACCGCCGACGGCATTTATTTCGACACCTCCCGGCAGGCGGATTACGGCTATTTGGCACGGTTGGATCGAGCCGGCTTGCAATCCGGTAAACGGGTCGACATTGGCGAAAAAAAGCACCTCACCGACTTCGCCTTATGGAAATTCAGCGGCACCCCCGGCGTGCGCCAAATGGAATGGAGCAGCCCATGGGGCGTCGGCTTCCCCGGCTGGCATATTGAATGCTCGGCGATGTCGGCCCGGCATTTGGGTGAATATTTCGATATTCATTGCGGCGGCGAAGATCACGTTCCGGTGCATCACAGTAACGAAATCGCCCAGTCCGAGGCCCGATATGGAACGCGCGCGGCCAATTTCTGGCTGCATGGGGCCTTCCTGAAAAGCGACGGCGATAAGATGTCGAAATCGGGAATGTTCGTGCGCCTACAAACGCTGCTTGATCGCGGCATCGATCCGTTGGCTTACCGTTATCTGTGCCTGACCACGCACTATCGCAGCCAATTGAATTTTACCGACGATGCCTTAATCAGCGCGGCGAACGGATTGGATCGCATGAGGATGCTGGTGGTTCGGCTAGGCGCGCCGGGCGTAGCCGACGACGATTATCTGGCGCGTTTCGGAGCCGAAATCAGCAAGGACTTGAACATGCCGCGGGCGCTCGCGCTGGCGTGGGAATTGCTGAAAAGCGAGCTGCCCGACGGGGTAAAAAAGGCGACGATATTGCGCTTTGACGAAACGTTTGGCCTGCGGCTCGTTCTGTGGCAACCCGCCGTTGTCAGTATTCCACCGGCGTTGCTTGAATTGATGGCGCAGCGCGAGCGGGCCAGAAATGAACGACGCTGGTCGGACGCCGATCGACTACGTCTACAAGCGCGGGAAATCGGCTACGAACTGGACGATACGGCCCAGGGCCAGCAAGCACGCAAAATGTGAGTGACGCCGGGTATGGCGTAGGGGCGATCGAAGGAGCGGCGGCCAAGACTACTTTACCGACACTTTCAAAACGCCGCGACCACGCTCACCAGCCCAAACAAGCTGCTCTTCATTGGGACGGGGCGACGTGGTGGTGGGGGACCGCCTGATTTTCCGCTACTTCATCGACAAGCTCGAACGGCAGAGCGATGCCGCGCAAGCGCTGACGTACCACAGGATTTTCCTGGAAAGTCTGTGCAAGAGCGTGTGCTATCGCGGAAAATACTCTCCAATTGACGAACCATTAAAGCAAAAAAGACTTACGCGCCGAAGCGGGTAAGTCTTTTTTGGCACTGCTGAATTCGTGGTAGGCCGTGCGGGATTCGAACCTGCGACCAACGGATTAAAAGTCCGCTGCTCTACCAGCTGAGCTAACGACCCCGAAAGAGGCCGCATTATATACCCTGTGAAAATTAACGCAAAGGGTTTGCGCAAGAAAGCAGGGCGATTGCATGAAGGATCAGATGGCCAGGCCCAACACCTTGCCAAGGTAGTCGGCGTTCCAGCCCGCCTTTAGGCGCTTGGAGGCGACGC
>NZ_JBJXIB010000207.1:0-5395 GCF_046115965.1 Janthinobacterium sp. CG_23.3
GAGTGATTTTTGGATACCCGCCTACCCCTCCCACCCCCCCCCCCCCCCCCCCCCCCCCCCCCCCCCCCCCCCCCCCCCCCCCCCCTCCGGCTTCCCAGCCTGCCAAGACCATGCCTGAAATCTCAACCAAACCCTATATGCTGCGCGCCATCTACGAATGGTGCACCGACAGCGGCTACACGCCCTACCTGGCCGTCAAGGTCGACGCCGGCACCACGGTGCCGATGGAATACGTGAAAAAGGGCGAAATCGTCCTCAACATCAGCTTCGGCGCGACCAGCGGCTTGAAGATGGACAACGACTGCATCCGCTTCCACGCCCGCTTCGGCGGCGTCTCGCGCGAGATCTACGTTCCGGTCGACAACGTGATGGCGATCTACGCCAACGAAAACGGCCAGGGCATGGCGTTCGAGCCGCAACTCGGCTCCTTCGACCCGTCCGCCGGCCCGACCGACAGCCCGGCCTCGGGCAGCGAGCCGGTGCTTGCCGCCACGCCAATCAGCGCGCCGGCGCCGATGCTGTCGTCGGTGCCGAGCAGCAGCCAGCAAGACGCCCGCACGGCGCCCGCCGGCGACGACGAGCCGCCGAAAAAAGGCGGCCGCCCTACCCTGACGCGGATTAAGTAGGGTATAATTCGCATCGCAAAGTAAGGCCGACTTAGCTCATTTGGTAGAGCAGTTGATTTGTAATCATCAGGTGGCCAGTTCGAAACCGGCAGTCGGCACCAGAATTTAGTTGGAAAATCAAAGGGTTACATGCTTCGGCATGTAACCCTTTTTTGCTCTGATGGTTGCGTCAAGTTGCCATGTAAACGCTGTGTAACCCGATTTGCGAAAAACAACCGATTCTTTGTGATAGGACAGGCCAATAGGCATTTACCCTGTCAGTCGTGCTCCTCTTTTCTGGCACTTCGGTAAAATGAGATACCGCCTACCAATCAGAGATCAACAGCAAGCGATTTATACGTACGTTTTTACAACAGGTTGATTCAAGGTAAGTTTTTATTGCTATACTTTTAAAACGAGTCGGAAAGGCGATGCAGGGCCTTGCTTCGATTCGCACTCACCCGCGAAGGGTAAATATATGTACAACGAACGAAAAGCCGCTCAGGTTGCTGCCTTCTTTACCGCGAAGCAAGGTGGCACCATCTCGCATCTGAAGCTGATGAAGCTCATGTATTTGGCTGAGCGTAGCTCTATCCAAGAATATGGCGACTCGATGCTTGACGACGCATTGGTATCGATGCGTTACGGCCCAGTCCTCTCGAGAACGAAGGATTGCATGGATGGCTACGGCGACACAGAATTGCAGGATGGGTGGGATAGTTGGATTTCCGACCATGCCAACCACAAAGTTTCACTCACCAAAGAAGACTTCAGTGAAGAGCTGCTCGACGAAATTAGCCCATCTGAAATCGAGTTGATGGAACGCGTGTGGGCTGTGCATGGCAGCAAAGACCAGTGGGACCTTGCCGATTACACCCACAAGAGTTGTGCCGAATGGCGCGACCCTGGCACAAGCACACTTCCAATCGACTATGGCGACGTGTTAGTTGCAAACGGCACTCCCGACGATGTTGCAACTGAGTTGTCCGGCCGTATCAAAGAGCGTCAGCGGCTCGAAAAATTGCTGCACGCACTGTGACGTTTTTGGTCGTTCGACAAAATGGGCTCTTGGTCATTTCAGGGCCGGCCCACGACCCAGAGCGCAGACATTTATTCGTGATTTTAACGAAACCAAAGAACGATCCGGCTACTCATATTCTGTCCGTTCTCATAGTGCCCATTTGCTCCATCGTAGAAGGGCAATGGCATGATCCTGCTTGCCCTCTCGGTAAGGACGACCACCCATTTCTCAAGCACGACAGCTATGCAAATTATGCACGTGCCGTGGTTGAACCAGTGGACAAGATTGTCCATGGTGTCGACACCGGAAAAATCATTCCGAAGGACGCAGTCACCAATGAGGCATTCGGATACCTGTGCAAGGGGCTGTTAGACAGTAAGCGTACTGCGCCAAAAAACCTGAGCTTCTTTAACAGCTAGGCGATTTGCTGGAAGTCACTCCGAAGGGAGCGAAGCGAGCACTGTTTTTGCTGCGCTCCCTTTGCCCTTTCATGTATGGCAGGCTGTCGAGGCGCTCGAAGAAACCGAAGAAACCACAGAAATTAGTGCGGTTTCTTCGGCGGTTTCTTCAAGGCGCTGCGCCGGGTAAGAACCACGTCCAACCGCCTTTCGTCGTCCCCTTCTCCTTGGCCGACTCGATGCCGGCCTTGTCTTTCGCCCGGTTGGCGGCCGTCCATGAATAGCCGGCGTCGCTCACTTCCGCCTTGACCTGCTTGGCCGGCATCTTGCCGCCGTTCTCGGTCAGCAGGTCGACCAGCATGCGCACCAGGTCATGGCGCGCCGCCCCGTCGCCGTCGTCGTGCTCGACCTCGCCGAGAATCTCACGCGCCGTGCCTTCGATGATGCCGTCCCATACCGCGTGTGTGGCTTCGATGCCACCGGCAATCGTTACCAGGTCAAGCGAGTAGGCAACGCCGCCATCGTCCGGGGCGATGTTCGACTTCGCCCCGGACGATGGCGGCGGTTACTGCCTTCCTCCTTCGCCGTCACCAGAACCATGCGCGCCAGCGCGCCGAAGGCCTGGGAGCCGACCCGGTCCTGCGGCGCCTTACCGGAGCCGCCCTTGGCAAAGTGGGTGATACCGCTGACCGCGCAGCCGTGGGCATCAGCGAAGTCCACCACCGCCTGTAGGCTGCGGCGCACATCGTTGGCTCGGAGCATATCGCAGGCCACCGCCGACACAATCGGGTCTATCAGCAGCAGGCTTACACCGCCGATGGCGTCGACGGCGCGGCGCAAGTCCGGTATGTCCTGCGACGGGTCAAATGGCACGCTTTCGCCATCCTGCGCGATGCCCTCAATGAAGTGGCAGCGCGCCAGGTCGGCGCCGGAGGCAATCAGGCGCGGCACAAGCGTATCGTCGGCCACATCCTCGCTGGACCAAATCAGCACATTGCCCCGGCCTTGGCACACGCTGCCGTCAGGCCAGCGCCCGCCTGCGGTGAGGACGGCGGCCAGCCCCAGCGCCAATGTGGTCTTGCCGGTACCCGCCGCGCCGGCCAGTATCGTCGACTTGCCCGCCGGCACCCAGCCGGGCCAAAGCCAGGTGATGGGCTGCGGCGTGATGTCGGCACCGCAGCGGATTTTCGCCACCCGCTCACCGCGCTGCATCGAACGGTCAAAGGGGCGTATTGTTTCCCCGGCGCGCTCCACCTCGATGCGCGTCGACCGTGCAGCGTCGTCTTCCTTGCTCAGCGTGAAGCCCGCCATGTGGTCGGTCGTGTGCTTGTCGGCCATCATGGTTTCGCCAGTTTCAAAAAGGCGGTGCGCTTGTGGTCGCTGTCGACCAGCAGCAGGCGCCGGGGCCGGGCCTGGTACAGGCGGTCGGACAGGGTGCGCAGCGCGCCGTACCTGATAAGGTCGCCGGGGAACAGCAGGACGACATCCAGACCGGCCACGGCGCGGCAATCAAGCGCCGTGGGCAGGTTCGCGGGGTAGATTTCGATAGCGTTTTTCTTGGGAGGCAGGAAGCCGACGCCCAGCCAAAGCACGCCGCCGACCGGCGCCAGCCCCAATTCCGTGCGGATGCGGGAAAGTTCGGCCAGGGTACTCACTTAGCACCTCCTTTGTCGCCCAGACCCACCAAGCGGATGGCGGGCCCGGCGGCCGGGCGAATTTCTTTCACCAAGGGGAACATCTTGGACAGGGTGTTGGCGAAGTCCACGGACTCGCTGCGCCATTCCGGCGCCGTGGCGCGGTAGCTCGCAACCATGAGCCTTTCGGCGCCGGTCAGCGTGTCAGGCACTAGCACCACAGCACCGTGCCTCTTGCCGCCGCCGAGCGGCTTGATAGGCGCGTTCATGCCCGCGCTCCCGGCATATCGAAGTGGAACGGCAGCACCAGCAGGATGCGCGTGCGCCCTGGCTCGGCAAACTGGTCGATGTTGCGCAGCGCCTGCTCAAGCATCAGGTCCACCCAGCCTGTCGGCGTGTGGGCGTGAATGGTTACGTCCTGGGCGTCAACCAATCCAAGGTCACCGCCGTAATAGCGCAGCGCTGGCGCCGGGCCGACTTCCGGCGGCTCCGGCAGCACGTAGCGGCTGGCGGCGTTCACGCGGCACCCCCTTCCTGTGCCAGCGCTACGATGTCGGCGGCGGCCTCCTTGATGAGCTCCGCATTGCGCGCGGCGCAGGTGGCGAAGCAGTTCGCGGCGCTGACCTCGGCACTCAGCGGCCCGCCGGCGAGCGCCAGTTCGTCCAGTTTCTCAAACGTCGCCTGCAGCAGGTGCGCGATGTCTTCGGCTTGCGCTGAGGCGTCGCACGCACGGCCCGCGATGCCCACGCGTTGTTTGGCGCTTAGGCCGCTGGTGCTGGTGCTGGTAGCTGGTGCTGGTCCTGGTCGGCAGTGCGGGCTGCTCCTTGGCTGTCTCGATAGCGGCCCCACGCTCGTGATGTCGGTTGATGCCGTCGGTGACGATGCGGTCAGTCTCGAACTTTTCCGCAACGCGGGCATTCTGCTGGGCGGTCATGGCATTGAGCATGACCTTAATGATGCTGTCGGCGTGCTGCAGCTCGAACAGCAGCGCGGCGGCGGCCTGGTGGGCGCGGGCGCTCACGCTGCACCGCCTTGCTGCGCACGGTCATTGAGGAACTCGATTTCACGCTCGGCCTCCTCGCCCAGCATCTTCGCCGCAGTGGTGGCAAGCAGCATCATGCGTTCGGCGTCGTTCGATTTGAGAATGGGCGAGGTACCAGCGGCGACATCCATTCCGCAGCCGTGGACCAGTTGAAGCGCCAAGGCGAGGCCATAGCAGATATCACGGGTGCGGTTGACGAATTGGGTATGAGTGTCGCTCTCAAGCGATTGGTGCAGCCAGGTCATGGGCTGATGAAGCGCGACGGGTGCTGCTGGAGGGATTGGGGATTGTTTGGGCGTGGCGGTGCTTGGCATGGTATTGCCTCCTGTGTGGTGGTGAACCGCACAACCCGCTGCTAAACGGGGTAAGCGGCAAATGGCAGGGTTAGCAGACCGGTACACAGGGAAACCGGCAGGCCGAAGCCTCCCCACCACCACCGCTCATAGAGACGTGATGGTACGGACGAAAAAAAGCCGTCAGTCAGCGGTTGTCCGCCATGTGTAATTCGAGCTGCTAAACCCGGCCCCCTCATTATTGGGGACGTTTTTAGTATCTGTGACATCCCGGCCCAGTCAAGCGGTTTAATTTTTGCAAGTACCGCTAGGAGTCTGCGCGGCAGACAATTCTTGCGCTGACCATGTGACGCGCTTCTTGCCTGCGTCGATGGCGATTCACTTTCGCACTCGAAAGTGGAA
>NZ_JBJXIB010000208.1:0-5338 GCF_046115965.1 Janthinobacterium sp. CG_23.3
CTCCCCCCCCCCCCCCCTTCCCCCCTCCCCGCTCCCCGAACAGCACGGCGCCGCCCCGTCCGCCAGCGGCGCCTTAGGCGGCGGCCGTTTGCAGCGCGCTGCTGTGCGGCGCGCGCGCGCCCAGCGCCTGCGCGACGACGTCGCCGATCATGTCGGCCGTCACCGCCGACAGGGTCCAGCCGAGGTGGCCGTGGCCGGTGTTATAGAACACGCAAGGCAGGCGGCCGCGGCCGACGCGCGGCAGCATGTTCGGCATCATCGGGCGCAGGCCGGCCCACGGCACCACGCTGCGCGTGCTCACGCCGGGGAAGCATTGCTCGACCCACTCGACGATTGGGCGGATGCGGTCGGCGCGGATGTCGCGGTTGTAGCCGTTGAACTCGGCCGTGCCGGCGACGCGGAAACGGTCGGCGCCGAAGCGGCTGCAGACCAGTTTGGTGGCGTCGTCGAGCAGGCTCACCGTCGGCGCCGCCGCCTGGCTTTGCGCGTCGTTCAGGTTGACGGTGATCGAGTAGCCCTTGACCGGGTAGATGTTGACGCGGTCGCCCAACGCCGCGCCCAGCGCGCGGCTGGCGCTGCCGGCGCAGATGACGACGCCGTCGAAGCGCGACGTGCTGGTCTCGTCGCCGCTGCCGACGGTAATGCTGGCGCCGCCGGCGTCGGCGCTGATCGCCTGCACGTCCTGGCCGTAGCGGCAATCAACGCCCAGGCGCGCGATCGCGGCGGCCAGGCCGCTGGTGAATTTATGGATGTCGCCGGTGGCGTCGCTCTCGGTGAAGTGGCCGCCGTAGTATTTTCCGGCCAGCGTGGGTTCGATCGCCCGCATTTCCGCCGGCGTCACCGCGCGCCGTTCCAGCCCGCCCTGCGCCAGCAGCGTCGACACCGAGGCGGCGTGGTCGAAGCCGGCCTTGTCGCGGTAGATGTGCAGGATGCCTTTTTGCTTGAGGTCGAAGTCGATGCCCTCCTCCTCGGCCCAGGCGTACAGGTGCTGGCGCGCGGCGATCGCCAGGCGCACGGTCTCGACGGTGTTCTTGTTGTAATGCGGGATGGCGGCGATGAACTCGGCGAACCAGGTCAGCTTGTGCCAGCTCGGCTTCGGGTTGACCAGCAGCGGCGCGTCGCTCTTGAGCATCCACTTGATGCCCTTGAGCATGGTCGACCAGTGGTTCCACACCTCCGAGTTCGAGGCCGACAACTGGCCGCCGTTGGCGAACGAGGTGTCCATCGCGGCGTAACGGTGTTTTTCGATCAGGGTGACGGCAAAGCCGCGTTTGGCCAGCGCGTAGGCGGTGGTGACGCCGGTGATTCCGCCGCCGATAACTGCAATAGTTTTCATACTCGTCAAGCTCCAACACGTCGGGGTTCAATCCGCGCACACACGCGCAGCGGACACCCCCTCTGTTCTGGACCTGAGAGATTCACGTATGGCCGCTTGGGGCGGGCATCGCTTGCTCCTTCGGTGCACCGGACGACGAAAGCTCCGGCAGCTCTTCAGAGTTCAACTGCAATATCGGTCCGTTTGCCTGAGAGTTTCCGGGGCGGTTGCTCCTTCGGCGCTGTCCTGCGGGTAACCGCCGTACAGGCTCTCCCGATATCACGTATGGCGCAAAGCCAATTCAAATCGTTGCCGCCGCTTGCGCGAACGAGCGTTGCTAGCTTACAGCAAGGACGGTGGCAATTTCAAACTTTTTCTGACGAATAGTTGTTTTCGACGGCGGCCGCCGACCGCCGTTGGGCGAAACGGCGCCGTTTCACGCCGCGCGCCGGGTATTTAATGGCCGTTGGCGCCCTGGTAAATCAGCTGCACGCCGGTGACCAGCAGGCCGATTTGCGCGATCCGGAAAAACCACACGGTGCTGACGCGTTCCTGCAGCCAGACGCCCAGCGCGACGCCAAGCGGCACCAGCGGCGCCAGCGTCAGGCTGGCCAGCAGGTTGGCGCCGCTGAACTGGCCCAGCCACGCGTACGGCACTAGCTTGACGGCGTTGGTGATCAAAAAAAACACGTTGATGGTGGCCAGGAAGGTGACCTTGTCCAGGCGCCGCGGCAGCAGGTACATCAGCACCGGCGGGCCGCCGGCGTGGGCGACGAAGCTGGTGAAGCCGGACACCGCCGCCATGCAGGCGCCGGCCACCTTCGACGGCGGCGAGCGCTGCTCCTGCGCCTTGGCGTCGCGCCAGCGGCTGGCCACGAACAGCACGGAGATCGCGCCGATCAACAGGCGGATCGTCGATTCGTTGAACAGGCCGAAGGTCAGCGCGCCCAGCGCCACGCCGACCAGGGCGCCGGGAATCAGCGCGCGCACGATGCGCGCGTCCCATTTGCCGAAGTAGACGCGCAGGCCGACCAGGTCGGTCAGGCACAGCAGCGGCAAGACGATACTGGCGGCCTGCCGCGGCGACAGCGCGATCGCCATCAGCGGCACGGCGGCGCCGCCCAGCGCGCCGCCGAAGCCGCCCTTCGAAACGCCGATCAAGAGGACGGCGGGAATGGCGACGGCGTAGAAAATCGGATCGGTGATCATCGGTGAAGACGGGGCGTGGGCGTGGATCGGAGGCCCGCGGAAGGCGCGGCGCGTCAGCTGCGAATGAACAGCAGACAAGAATATAGCCGAACGCGCCGCGCCCCGCTGGCGGCGCCGATTTTCGTCGGTCGGGTTAGCCCGCCAGGGCGTAACCCGACTGGCGTCGGATTAGCCGTTCCACCCATCCGACCTACGAGACGCCATTAGCGTCGTCGAAGTCGATGAACATGGCCGACGACCAGACCTTGCTGTCGTCGCGCTGGCGGCCGAACAGGTACACCGGACGGTGGCCGAACGGGCCGTTCGCCGGCGCCACGTCGAGCGCGCCGGCCAGGCTGGTCGGCAGCGCCCGCTCGGTCAGGCGCTCCAGCGCCAGGAACAGCTCGGTGCCGCCCAGTTCCAGGCGCATGCCGCCGTCGCGCAGCAGCTGTTCGCCGCTGACCTCCCAGCAAAACGTCGGCGCGTGGACGAAGGGGTTGCGCTTGAGCGGGTCGCCGGTCTTGGCGTAGCTGTCGATAGTGCCCTCGACCTTGACGCTGCAGTGGCGCAGGTTGCTGACGTCGATCTCGACGCCGTCGGCGTCGCCGTAGGTCTCGCTGCGAAAGCCGATCTCGGTCGGCCCGGCGCGCCAGCACACCTCCTCGTCGTGCTCGAAGCCGTGCGACTGGAAGCGGTTGATGGTGCCGTTGCGGATCGTGATGCGGCCCTGCCACGCGGCCCAGCGGTAGCGGTCCGGTATGCGCGCGCCGCCCCAGCGCAGGCGGATCAGGCGTTCGGAAAACCCCAACTCCCGGTGCAGGTTGCGCTGCCAGATGCGCCCGCTGTGGTCGTAGGCGGCCAATTCCTCCCAGCCGGCCGCGCCGAGGAAGTCGTACTCCAGCGTGGCCGGCCCGCGCAGGCGGAATTCGTCGCCCTGGAGGTGGGCGCCGCAGCGCACCAGCAGCGCGCTGTGCTCGCCGGTGGTGGCCCAGGTGTGGCGCGCGCGCAGGGCGCGGCCGATGCTATGGCGGTCGAGCCGCTCGGCCAGCACCCCGGTCAGGCCGCCGTGCACGCCGAACACCTGGGTGCCGGGCGGGCCGCCGCCGGGCCGGCCGCGGTGCTCGTCGCCGCTGGCGGCGACGCCGATCTTGTAGCCGCGCTCGATCACGTCCTGGTACAACCAGCCGAAATGGCCCCAGCTCGAGGCGATTTCGACGAGCCGCTCCAGCTCCGGGTGGTGCCAGTCCGGGATGTAGCGTCGGCCGCCGACGTGCGGCATGATCAGGTGCCGCTCCGGCTCGTCGACGTAGGCGGCCCACAACTCCTCCACCGGCCAGCGGCCCAGTTCCGCCGCGTCGCCCTTCATGTCCTCGTTCCAGACGAAGGTGCGGTTATGCTCGCCGCGCCGGTTGTACGGGAAATCGGGCGCCTCGTCGCCGAGGAAGACCACGTTGTGGTCGCCGCCGGCGGTGGAACTGCCGCACCACTCCTGCACCGGATAGCAGACGAAGCGGCCCGGCTGGTTGAACTCTTCAACCGTGTCCACGCCCAATTGCCAGTTGGCGTCGGTGATCTGGAAATCGTTGGCGGTGTAGCCCAGCACGTCGATGCCGCCGATGTCGCGGGCGTAGGCGGCGTTGTAGGCCGGGCTGTTGGTGCCGACCGTGTCGCTGGCGTGCACGTGCAAATCGGCGTAGAACGAGCGCGGCGCCGGGAAGCGCGCGGCCACCTCCACCAGCGCCGTGGCGGGCCGCACGGCGCCGCCGCCGACGTACTCGGCGAGCACGCGCAGCTCGCCGGCGGCGGCCGGCAGGTCGTCGACGCCGACGCTGGCCCAGCCCTCCGTCGGCACGGCGTGGCGCGCCTGGTACACCTGCGCGGCGCCGGCGAAGGCGCGCACCAGCAGCGCGCCGCCGGCCCCCAGGCAGGCGTTGCCCCAACGGTCTTGCAGCGAAAAACGGAACGGCAGGCGCTCGCCGGGTCGGGCGAAACGCGGCCCGGCCACCAGCAGGCGCGCCGGCGCGCCGGGCGCGACGTCGATCACCACGTCGCCCGGCACCGGCGCGAAGCGCGACGTCCCCAGCGGATCGACGTAGCAGCGGAAGCGGAAGCGGTCCTCGACGAAGGTTTGCACCCGCGTGCCGGCGCCGCCGCCGCGGCGGTCGCCCAGGCGCACGATGATATGGTCGCCGGCGTTCAGGTAACCGTCGACGACGTCGACGATGACCGCCTTTTGGAACGGCCGCTCGTGGCCCTTCTGGTCGAAGCGCACGCTGAGCGACTGCACCGTGCCTGGGCTTTGGCCGGGCGCCAGCGGGCCAGCCTGGTATTCGGCGCTGACATAGTTGGCGGCGGCCGGATCGCTGGTCTGGAACAGCGCCCAATCGGAATAGAATTTAAAGGTCGCCTTGAACCAGCCGCCGTCGGCCAGCCCGGCGGCGCCGACTTCGTAGTCGAGCACGATCTCGTGCCAGCTGCCGGCCTCCAGCCGCGCCACGTCGCAACGCACGCTGCCAATAAACGGCAACGCCTTGTTGCGCTCGTACAAACCGACGGGCGCGAAATGCGGCCCGAGGCGCTCGCGCAAGGCCGCGTAGCGTTGCGCGGCCGAATCGTGCTCACTCATACATACTCCTAAAAAAAATCCGGGTGAATGCCGCCAAGCCAAGCTTTCGCAGGTCGGATTAGCGAAGCGTAATCCGACGCCTAGCCGCCGCCGACGCCAGTCGGGTTACGCCCTGGCGGGCTAACCCGACCTTCTATGATGAATTCCAAGTCAACTGGTTTTTCGCAAATTTATCCTATCCCTTGTTTCGGTATCGGCGGGGTCAAGGG
>NZ_JBJXIB010000209.1:0-5254 GCF_046115965.1 Janthinobacterium sp. CG_23.3
AATATCGAGAGTAAACGCCTTTTTCAAAGAGTTTACAAGCGATACCTACAAGCTGTGCTCATCGCCTCGGCTCCGCCTTCATGCAATCGCCCTGCACGAGAGCGCCGGCCCAATTCACAATTTTTTCACATTGTGGTATAAAGAGAAGATCAATACTGCACTGCACCAACCACATCATGAAAATTGAAACCGTCGCGCCCCCAAAGACGACGATCCAGGTGATCGAGCGCATGGTGGCCCTGCTGGACGCGCTGGCCAAATACTCGGACCCGGTGAGCTTGAAGGAATTGTCGAAAGTGTCCGGTCTGCATCCCTCGACCGCCCACCGCATCCTCAACGACATGGTACTGACCCGCTTTGTCGACCGCATCGAACCGGGCACCTACCGCCTCGGCATGCGCCTGCTGGAACTGGGCAACGTCGTCAAGAGCCGCCTGAGCGTGCGCGAAGCGGCGCTCGACTATATGCGCCACCTGCACAAAAAAACCCAGCAAACCATCAACCTGTCGGTGCGCCAGGGCGACGAAATCGTCTACATCGACCGGGCTTTCTCGGAGCGCTCGGGGATGCAGGTGGTGCGCGCCATCGGCGGGCGCGGTCCGCTGCACCTGACCTCGACCGGCAAACTGTTCCTGTCGGTGGACGAGCCGAAGGCGATCCGCGCGTACGCGACGCGCACCGGCCTGGCCGGCCACAACAAAAACTCGATCACCGACCTCGCCAAGCTGGAGCGCGAACTGAGCCTGGTGCGCGCGCGCGGCTACGCGCGCGACAACGAGGAACTGGAACTGGGCGTGCGCTGCATGGCGGCGGGCATCCGCGACGACTCCGGCAAGCTGATCGCCGGGCTGTCGATCTCGGCGCCGGCCGACCGCCTGCAAGACGAATGGGTGGAAGACCTGATCGAAACGGCCAACCAGATTTCGGCGACGCTGGGCTACATCGCCGTTGAATAGGCGCAGGCCCAACCAACGGCAGAGGGCTGGGGCCTGGCCCCAGGGTTACGCCCTTGGTTGTAATGGCGGCGGCAACAGGCAAAAAAATCGGGGCCAGCTCCTGGCTTTTGCTTTTCAGGCAAAAGACAGGAGCTGGCCACGATTGAGTTTCCGCGTCGTTTTCGGCGCTTAGCCGCCCGGTAGCGTCAGGCCGGCGGGGCGCAGCGCTTCCAGCCATTTGCGCATGCGGCCGGCGTCGGCGGTGCGCGACTGCTTGCCCTTGGAGTCGAGGAAAACCATGATGACGGCGCGCCCTTCGATTACCGTCTGCATCAGCAGGCAGCGCCCCGCTTCGTTGATGAAGCCGGTTTTTTGCAGGCCGATTTCCCAGCTCGGATTGGCGACCAGGTGATTGGTATTGCCATATTGCATAAGTTGGCCGCTGGCTTCAATCATCGCCTTCGGATCGGTGGAGAATTGCCGCAGCAGCGGATGGTGGAAGGCCGCCATCGCCAGTTTCGCCAAGTCGCGGGCGCTGGCCACGTTTTGCTTCGACAGGCCGCTTGAATCGACGTAGTGGGTGTCGCCCATGCCCAGCTGGCGCGCCTTCGCGTTCATGGCGTCGACGAAGGCCGGCAAGCCGCCCGGATAGTTGCGGCCCAGCGCGGAGGCGGCCCGGTTTTCCGAACTCATCAGTGCAATGTGCAGCATATTGCTGCGGGTCAGCTCGGACCCCACCTTCAGGCGCGAACTGCTGAATTTATGCCGGTCGACGTCGTCCTCGGTGACGGTCAGCAGCTCGTCCATGTCCTGGCGCGCCTCCACCACCACCAGCCCGGTCATCATTTTCGTGATCGAGGCGATCGGCAGCGAGACGTTGGAATTTTTCTCGAACAGGACTTCGGAATTGGACTGGTCCAACACCAGCGCGACGCTCGATTTCAGGTCGAGCGGGTCGCGCGTCAGGTTCAGCCCGGCCAGGTCGCCCACCGTCAGCGCCGGCGGCAGCGCCACGTTGGTAACGCGCTGGTATTGCACATGGCGCTTGCCGCGCACCGTGACGACACGCTTGACGACGCGCTCGCGCGAGTCGGCCGGGGCGATGCGGATGCCCGGGCGCCGCAATACCATCTTGATGCGTTTGACGCCGTGCTTCTTCGGCGCCGCCACGCCGCCAGCGTCCGACTTCGCAATGGCGCCGGAGGACCCCAACGCTAACAACAGTGAAACCAGGGCGCCCAGCGCAAGTTTAAACATTGATTCATCCTCTTGAAGCAAACTGAAGTTTCTTATTGCAGTGTAGCGAAATGCAGAGTAATCGCAAGCGAATTTAACAGTTAATACACTATTTCTTGCGCTAGTCCTGTGCGCGCCGAACTATGTTCGCCAGCAAGATTATCATTCTACAAATTTGACGAAGCCCGCCACGGGCTCGCGCTCGGTGACCAGGGTGTTCTCCACCTTGCCGCGGTCGGCGAAGCCGAGCGCCATGCCGCACACCACCATTTCACCCGCGGGAAGGTGCAATTCCTCGGCGATGATCTTGTGGTATTGCGTAAAGGCCGCCTGCGGGCAGGTGTCCAGGCCGCGGCCGCGCGCCGCCACCATGATGCTCTGTAAGAACATGCCGTAGTCCAGCCAGGAACCCTGCTCCATCACCCGATCGATGGTGAAGATGAAGCCGACCGGGGCGTCGAAGAACTGGTAATTGCGGCCGTGCTGGGCCGCCATGCCGGCCTTGTCGTCGCGCGTCAGGCCCAGCAGCGCGTACAAGTCCCAGCCGACCTTGCGGCGCCGGTCGATGAACGGCGAAGTCCACTCGCGCGGGTAATAGGCGTATTCCTCGGTGTGCTGGCGCGCCTGGGCCGGGTCGTTGTGGACCGCCAGGATGCGCCCGGCCAGGCGCTGCCGGGCCTGGCCCGTCAGCACGTAGACCTTCCACGGCTGGGTGTTGGTGCCCGACGGCGCGCGCGCGGCCACTTCCAGGATGCGCTCAATCTCCTCGCGCGCCACGGGCGTGGGCAGGAAGGCGCGGATCGAGCGGCGCGTCGTGATCGCGGCGTCGACCGCGTGTTGTTCCGAGGTGGATATCATGCTTGTGGTCATACTCATTGCACTCCTTATTTGTCAAGACCCGCTGTCTATTTTTTAACGACAAAGATGACGCCGACCACGGCCACGACCATGCCGGCGATGCCCATGAAATTAAACGCCTCGCCAAACATCAACCACGCCATCACCGCGGTGGTGGGCGGGGTCAGGTACAGCAAACTGGTGACCTGGGTGGCGTCGCTGCGCCGGATTAGCGCGAACAGCAGGAAAATGGCGCCGATCGACAACACCAGCACCGACCACAGCAAGGCGCCGACGAAGTTCGCGGTCCATTGTACGGCGGCAAAGCCGAGGTCGAGGTCTTCCAGCCAGATCGCCAGCGGCAGCACCACCACGATGGAGGCGGCGAACTGGATCACGGTGCCGCTGCGCAAGTCGAAGGACGGGCAATTGTGCTTTTGATACAGCGTGCCGGCCGTGATCGACAGCAGCGCGAACACGCACAGCAGCACGCTTTCCATGCTCAGACCAACCAGATTGATTTTGGCGTACACCACCAGGGCCACGCCCAGCAGGCCGAACATCAGACCCAGCCATTGCCGCGGCCGCACCGTTTCGCCGATCAGCCGCGCCGCGCAGGCGGTCAGGATGGGTTGCATGCCGACGATCAGCGCCGACAGCCCGGCCGGCATGCCGAGCTTGATCGCGCACCAGACGCCGGTGAGATAGCCTGCCTGCAACAACAGGCCGGCCACGGCGATGTGGCGCATCTTGCCGACCGGCCAAGGCGCTTTCAGCAACAATACGCACGGCAACAGGATCAGCAACACGCCGACAAAGCGCAACAGCAGGAAGGTCAGCGGCGGCGCGTACGGCAAACCGAACTTGGCGACGATGAAGCCGGTACTCCAGAGTAAGACAAAAAAGCCTGGCAAGGCTAACGGCAAAGCGCGCTGGCTCAGGCCGCCATGCGCGGCGCGGGTGTTGGACATTATTTCTTCACGGAAATGGTGGGCGTCGGCCGCGGGCGTGGAGGGATTGGCGACAAGTCTGGTGTCGTGGGCTGCCGGTTCGCTCAATCAGGAAGTCGGAATACTAGCATGGCGGGGCAATCTCGACAGGAGGCGGCGGTTTTTTGGGCCGGCCAGGGCAAATACTGTCAATCGAAATTCCTTAAAGAAACAGTATCTTTGATGCAAATCTAACAAATTGTTGCAGTGCACAAGATTCGCTTGACTTAATTTCCAAAGTCTTTAGAATCGGGTTTGTTGCGTTGCACAATTTCTTGTTCAGCTTGAAAAATAAGATCTACTAGCTTCATTACCACGGTACTTAACGCAGCGTCTAAATCGACTAACGAGTTACAAATATTTTGGAGAGTTACCCTATGTTTTCAATTCCTGAGCAATTTTCGAATGCCACCAAGTCCAACCTCGAAGCCCAGTTCGCCATTTTCTCGTCGCTGACGAGCAAGGCGTTCGAAGGCATCGAAAAGATCGTCGAATTGAACCTGACCGCGGCCCGCGCCACGCTGGAAGAATCGACCGCCGCGGCCAAGCAATTGCTGTCGGCCAAAGATCCACAAGAATTCTTCTCGTTGACCGCTGCACAAGCTCAGCCAAGCGCCGAAAAAGCCATCGCTTACGGCCGCCACCTGGCAGCGATCACGTCGGGCACCCAAGCCGAATTCAGCAAGGCTGCAGAAACCCAAATCGCCGAAACCAACCGCAAAGTTATTTCGCTGGTTGAAGAAGTCAGCAAAAACGCACCAGCCGGTTCGGAAAACGCTGTGGCAATCTTGAAATCGGCAATCGGCAACGCCAGCGCCGGTTACGAGCAGTTCAGCAAAAGCAGCAAGCAAGCTGTTGAAGCAATCGAAGCGAACGTAACTTCGGCCGTGAACCAATTCAGCCAAGCCGCTGAAAAAGTCGTGCCACGCGCCGCCGCCAAGAAGTAATGTAAACGGCCGGGCCGCGCAAGCGGACCGCCAGCAGTCTCCGGCAGCCGTGTTGTTCTCCTCAGACGGCTGCCATTATGCCCCGCTCAACGCGGGGCATTTTTTATGCGCGCTCGCTCTAGGCAAGCTGGCGGCCGCGCCGCCATCGCGGTAGCCTGCCGCCACGTAAAAACGGCGCCATCGGCGCCGTTTCGTGCCGCTGTCTTGCGGCTTATTCGCCCAGGTAGGCGGCTTTCACGCGCGGGTCGTCCAGCATGTCGCTGGCCTTGCCGGTCATGGTGATCAAGCCCGAGTCCATCACGTAGCCGCG
>NZ_JBJXIB010000210.1:0-5197 GCF_046115965.1 Janthinobacterium sp. CG_23.3
GCTACGCAAGCAAGGCCATGGCATGCTTGAGGTTCTGCTCCGGGCCTTCAACGGTAATCCTATCCCGCTTGCCGCATAGCGGCTGAACAGTCACATTAATTTTAAGCACGGTCCCGGCAAAACAATCCAATTCGTTGCCAGCGATTTTGGCGCCGTCTTTGAACGGCTTGCAGGCGATACGGCGGCCGGGGTAAAGCTTGAGTTCATCCCAGAGCCCAGTCGAGGGGACTGGGAGATAAAAAACGGCCGGCTTGTTCGCCCGGATGCAAAGGTCTATGCCGGCCGAATCGGAAAAAGCCCAACTTATGACCTAGCAAGCGTCAAAATTGCGGTGGGTGGTCGAGCCCGGTCACCGGCCGCATTGCAGACGTTATACTACGGCGACGAATTGGGAAAGCACGGTCGAAAGCTGGCACGCGAAGCAAAGTTGGCCATCGAAGAAACTGGCTCGAATATGCTGTACCTCGTTTTTGGGTTTTTAGAGTTTCCTGATAACCCTGGCAGCGACAAGCTCTACCAGGCTCCCCTGCTGTGCGTACCCGTGACGGTAGCTATTTCGGACGAAGGTCAGTATTCCACCTTTACGCTACTTAGTTCCGGCGAAGAGCTAACGGACAATCTCTCATTACGTGAGAAAGTAAAGCGGGACTTTGGGCTCAACCTACCGACCTATTTGGACGAAGAAGACGAGTCAGCTGACGCGTACCTAGCACGCGTAGCGGAGACAGTTAAAGAGCTACCCGGCTGGCGAGTGCAGCACCGCATTACGCTTTCGCTGCTCTCATTCGCAAACATGCTGATGGTTAAAGACATCGCGCCTGAGACTTGGGCCGACGCCTCAGGGAATTCAGCGTTGCTTGACCATCCTTTGATACGTCAGGTATTCGAGGGAAGCCATTCGTCAATCGGAGAGCCAGCATATGCCGGCGAGTACGACATTGATGCCCACCCACGCGGCGATGTACCGCTAATTTACGACGCGGATAGCTCCCAGCACAGCGCATTGATTGATGTCCTTGAGGGTAAGAATCGAGTCATCGAAGGCCCGCCTGGGACCGGCAAGTCCCAGACCATTACCAATATCGTTGCGGCTGCAATGCAAGCCGGCAAAACGGTACTTTTCGTTGCTGAAAAGTTGGCGGCCCTTGAGGTCGTTAAGTCCAGACTAGAACAGGCAGGCCTGGAAGATTTTGTGCTCGAGCTGCATAGCAATAAGACGAATAAAAAGCGCGTGCTAGAGGACTTAAAGCACCGCCTGGAAATGACTGTGCCGCGGCTCGGAGAACTGCCGGCTCTGATGAGTCAGCTACAGGAAAAGAAAGACGAGCTGCGCTCGCACATGGAAATCATGCGGAACACCGACGGCAATGCGCTTGGGTTGACGCTGCATCAGGTTATGTGGAGAGCTGAGCTCAATCGTGCGCGATGCGGGGATGAGTCCATCGCGTTAGAAACGCTTGAGTATTTACCTGCAGCGGTAACGACCTCAGCCGCGCTCTTGGGTATTCACGATAGTCTGAAATACACGGTTCAACAGTTTGAGGCAATCCAAAAATTTGACGAATCGCATCCGTTCTGGGGATTTTTTCCAACAGAGCTGACGCCGCACGACGCCATCCCGATACAGCAAATACTGACGACTTATCGAGTTCGCTTCCAGGACTTCCAAAACGGCTTAGAGCGCGCGCTAGAGATATTTGGCACAGACGAAGTCCAATTGGACAACGCTACCGCGTCAAAGCTAATTTCAGTACTGGCAGATTTGGCGCCGGCGGAGCCCGATGAAGTGAACTTCCTTCTCCTGCCTTCGCTCTTTCCACCCGAAGACGAACAAGGAAGGAAGTCCGTTGCGGTCCTCAAGGAACTGCTGGCGGCTCAGGAGCTGCTATCCGCACTGGAGCGTAGCCGCGACCATACGTTGATTCCAAACTCTGCCCCGTCCATCGAGGACGTCGCGCAAGGTGAAGAAATCCTCAGGCTGGCAACTGTCACGAAGCTTGACGAGCGAACACGTGAACAGTTCGAAAAAATGCTCGATAAGTTTCGGCCGGCAGTTGAAGCCTGTAGATTGGCGCTCCGGGATTTGGAGCGTATTGCGGAACTTTTCCGCATGTCGTTTGAAGGTTCTGCTGAAGACGTCGACAAACTTCTAATAGTGCGCGCGGTCTTGGAAGATGCACCTATGGGACTGTTGCATCTTCGAAGCGAGTACCTTATGCATCCGACATCGCTCGAAACACTCAAGCGCATGGCCGAAGAGCTTAAATCCATTCAAGCGTCATTCGGCAAGCTTGAAGAGTCCCTCTACATGGACTCGATACCTTCCGACGGCGAACTAACAGAGGCAATCGCGATACTGCGTGAAGGCACCGCCTGGTATCGAATATTCCAAGGCGGCTGGCGGAAGGCTATCGGCTTGCACAAGCGACTTTCACGCAACAAAACCATCAAGCTCTCCTCCGACCAGAGACTTGCTGAACTTGAGTCCGTTCGGAAGTATGCGAAGCGACACCATGCTTGGAAAAACGATGAGAAGCTCAAAAGCGTTACTGGCACTGCCTTCGATGGCGAAGCGACCCCGTTCCAGGACCTAATCCCGGTCGCCACTTGGTTGGTAAAATCGAGCGAAAAATTTGCGGACATCCGCATAAACGACGGGTCCCTTGACCTTCTTAAAATCGCACGCCCCGATATAGTCGAATTGACCAACGAGACGAGCAATCTTCACACAGCAGTAACCGCGTTGAATTCGGTGGCGGCAATGGCAGCGTCGACACATTCGGCAGCGCCTGAGATTTGCGCCCGCATTGACCTGGCCAATTGGAATGAAAGACTGTCCGAGTATCATGAATCCGCTGAGATGTTTGATTCAGCGATTGAGTTTATGAAGAAATGGGTCAGGCCAAATGCTACGCTCAGGGGGGGAATCATCGCAATCGCAGATGCGTCTAAAGCTCCCGATGTCGAGCGCTCTCTTGCATTCCACACGCAGGGACGAGAAATTTTCGGAACAGCTTATCGAGGCCGAGACACTAACTTGGCGACTGCCTTCGCGGCCCATACCTACGGGACACTTCTGCTCGCAGCGCGCCTACCTGTTCCAATCGAGCAGCTGCTGCTGTCGGCCAACTCCGTCGCAAACTATGCTGCGATTGAAGAGTCAATCATCGCAATTAATAAGGGTTGGCAGGACCTGGTCGAGTTCAAACAATCCTTGAGCAAATTTGGTGAGGTAAACACTACGCAATGGGCTGGCAGCGACGCAAACAACATCACCGAGTTCGTGAGCGGCCTTTCCAGACGTACCGCATCAGCGGCGCAGAATTATTCAAGCCTGCTCCCCTGGGCGCAGTACGTGCAGGCGCGCAAGGCAAGCCAACGTGCTGGCCTGATGGACTATCTTTCCCTAGTCGAGACGGGTACGCTCTCTCCAAAGCGATTAACGAGTGGCTTCGCTTTCCGTTTTTACGCATCGATAGCTGAACAGCTCTTCCGTCAGAACAAGGACCTGAGAACCTTCAGTGGAACGCGCCATTCATCGGTACGCAAAGACTTCGTTTCGCTGGACCGCGAGGTCATCAAAATGCGCGGGGCGCAGGTGGCGCGTGATTGCATGCGGGCTAGCATGCCGCCACAAGGTACCTCCGGAGTCCGGGTTGATGACAAGACCGAATTGAGGCTTCTCGAGCATCTGATTCCGCAGCAGCGGCCTCGGGTGCCGCTAAGGAAACTACTGAGCCGCTCGGGCAGAGCTATCCAGTCGTTAAAGCCCTGCTTCATGATGGGACCACAGGCAGTGGCTCAATTCCTTCAGCCGGGTCAACTGCACTTTGACATCGTCATCATGGACGAAGCGTCGCAATTGAAACCGGAACAAGCCCTGGGTGCGATTGCCCGTGGCTCGCAACTTGTCGTCGTCGGGGACCCGAAACAGCTTCCTCCAACGTCATTTTTCGCACGCATGGCTACGCCAGATGACGATGGCGATAGCGGTAAGGGTGCAGCAGCCGTAGATGCGGAAAGCATACTCGACGTTTGCATCAGCCACTTTCACCCGGTGCGCACCTTACGTTGGCACTACCGTTCCCAGCACGAGTCGCTCATAGCGTTTTCGAACCAAAATTTTTACCGCGGCAATTTAGTCGTCTTCCCGTCTCCATTCGGAAAAAGCAAAGAGCTTGGACTGCGTTACCACTACGTGAAGAATGGGATATATGAAGGCCAGATGAATGTAATAGAAGCGCGCCAAGTAGTCGAAGCTGTCGCCTCTCACATCCAGACCCGGCCAGGCATTTCGCTCGGCGTAGTGACGCTGAATGTGAAACAACGGGAACTCATTTCGGAGATGCTTGAAGAACGCCTGAAAACAGTTAGCGGTGCTGACGATTTCAAGATGCATTGGAAATCGCATGGCATGGAACTGTTCGTGAAAAATCTCGAGAACGTTCAGGGTGATGAGCGTGACTGCATCATAATTTCCACCACTTTTGGCCGCCCATCGACTGCCGGCGTGGTTCGACAGAATTTCGGTCCTATTAGTAGGGGCGGAGGATGGCGCAGGCTCAACGTGCTTTTCACTCGTGCGAAAAAATCGGTCGTAGTTTTTAGCTCAATGCGCCCTGAAGACATCGTAGTCGATAAAAGCACTCCCGAAGGTACGAAGGCTTTACGTAACTATCTTCTGTTCGCACGGGATAACGTGCTCACGCAGAATGAAGAAACAGACCTGCCTCCAGATAGCGATTTTGAAGTGGCAATACTCGATTTGTTGAAAGGTAAAGGCTACGAGGTAGTTCCTCAATTGGGTGTCGCCGGCTTTAGAATCGACATCGCGGTGCGGCACCCAGATTACAAGTCCGTCTTCCTGGCGGCCATCGAATGCGACGGCGCTAGCTATCACTCCGGTGTAACCGTACGCGACCGAGACCGGATTCGACAGGAAATTCTCGAAGGATTGGGATGGCGCGGTCGCATTTGGCGTATTTGGTCGACAGACTGGTTCCGTAATCCACAATTGGAAGCCGAGCGCCTCTTTAGCTTCCTTGAAGAACTTCGCTCCGTTCCTCTTCCCGTCGGCGAGAGCTACGATGAAGTAGAAGAAGAGTGACTATTCAGCCTGAGCGTACAGCGTAGAAAGTTGTTGTAAACGAATCGTGGATAACGCATCATGCGTGCATGCCACCAAAACCGCCCCGCC
>NZ_JBJXIB010000211.1:0-5164 GCF_046115965.1 Janthinobacterium sp. CG_23.3
GCGGCCCTCGTAGAGGCGCCAGACCGGCGCGCTGCCGCCGAACTCGAAACCGGCGAAGCTCGCTTGCTGCATGCTTTGCGCCTCGGTCAGGCCGGTGGCGCTCGAACCGCTGCTGTTGTCGGCGCCCAAGCCCACGGCCTGGCCCGAGGTGCTGGTGTTCCAGTAGCCATTGCTCAGGCTGACGTTGTTCAGCCCGACCAGGCCACCGACGTTGGCAAAACCGGCCGCCCTGACGGCGCCGGCGCTGTAGACGTTGACGATGCTGCCGGAGCCGGATCCGCCTGTGGCGTTTTCCCCCACCAGGCCGCCGATATTTTCAGACATATAGTCGGGGTTGGCGACGCCGCTGACGGCGCCGAGCGCAAACGCGTCCTGGATCAGGCCGGCGTTCAGGCCGACCAGGCCGCCGACACGGCGCGCGCCGCCGACGCCGCCGAAGGCTGCCGACGCGCTGATTGTGCCGCTGCCATCGTTATAACCAACCAGGCCGCCGATACTCTCGCCATTGCCGGTCACGGCGCCGCTGGCGCGTGAACCGACGATGCTGCCGTTGTTGGAGCCGACCAGGCCGCCAATTGTCAAATCGCCGCTGACGCTGACGTCGCTGCTGACGTTCAGTATGCTGCCGCTGTTGACATAACCGGCCAGCGCGCCGACCTTGCTGACGCCCTTCACGCTGCCGCCAAGCAGCGACAGGTTCTTGACGGTGCCACCCGACAGCACGCCGAACATGCCGACGGAGGAGCCGTTGCCGCCGCGCCCCGCGGGCAGGTTGATGGTCAGGCCGGAAATGCTGTGGCCGGCGCCGTCGAGCACGCCGGAAAAGCCGAGGCCCTGGCCGTCGACGATCGGCGCGAATCCCTCGCCGCCGTTCCAGTTGACAGTGCCGGCCGCGGCGATATTGGCGGCCAGCACATACTCGTTGGCCATGTCCAGGCTGGCGATGCCCTGCAGGCCGTAGACGTCGGCGATCTGGTAGGGCGAGCCGCCGCCGCTGGCGCCGGTACCGCCCTTGACGCGCAGGAAACTGGCGGCACCTTGGTTGATCTGGAAATCGCCCGCCGAGAACGCCGGCAGGTTGGCGTTGTTCTGCATCCAGCTACCCTGGTCGAGGCGGAACACGCCGCCGACGCTGAGCGCCGCCCGCGCGTCGATGACGGCAGGCGCGGCCAGGGTCAGGTTCGCCGGCAGGCGCAAAGGCGCGCTGATCACCATGCCGCCGCTGCTGTTCAGGAAGACCTCGATGCGCAAGTCGGTGTTGTTGTTGAGCCGGGCCAGTTCGGCGCCGCTCAGCTCCAGCGTCGCCAACTGCGAGTCGGTGCTCGAGCCGAGGTCGATCGCGTTTTGGGTCGACAGGCTGACGACGGGCGCGTCGATGACGCCGCCCTCCAGCACCATCTTGCCCGAACTCAGATGCACTTCGGTCGCCTTCAGGCTACCGGCGTTGGTGATGGTGTACCCATCGAAGGTCTGGGTACTCAGCTCGAGCTTGCCGGGCACCACCACCTGCGCCCCGGCGTTGATCGTCAGGTTGCCCATGCCCTCGTTGACGCCCAGCAGCAAGTTGCCGTTCACCGAGCCGGCGTTGAGCGTGCTCGACAGGTCGAGATTGCCGACCACGGTCAGGTTGCCGGTCACATCGGCCCCGCTCGGCGCCACCGTGAGGAAGCCGCTGGTCGAGATGCGCCGCAGCTCGGCCTCGCTCAGGCCCAGCGTGCCGGCGGCGTCGGCGGCGCCGACGCCGACGTGGATCTGCTGCGTCGGCGAAATCGGTTGCAGCGTCACCGAACCGGTGCCGACGGCGATGCTACCGAGCAGGTCGATATTATCGGCAAACAGGCGGACAATGCCGCCGTTGCTGGTGACGTTGCCGCTGACGCGCAGCGGGCCGCCGCCGGCAATCACGCTCAGGTCGCCGCCGACGCTGGCGGAGGCGATGTCGAGCGCCCCGCCGCCGCCGGCCGCGAGCACGGCGTTGAGCGAAGCGTCGAGGGTGACCGGGCCGCCGATCTGGTTATCGGCAAAGTTAAGCATGACGCTTCCGCCCGGCGCCCTGGCCGTCAGGGCGCCGACCTTCAGCGCCACCGATTGGGTGATATCGCCGGCGGCGCTGAGCAGGGTCAGCGCGCCGCTGCCGCCGTCGATGCCGGCGTCAAGGGAGATGCCGGCGGCCGCGTCCAGCGTCAGCGCGCGCCCGCTGCCCCAGGCCACCGGGCTGACCACCTTGATGAAGCCGGCTCCCCCGGCGTTCGGGTTGCTCGTCGTCACCGTCACGTTGCTACCGTTCAGCAGCTCCACCAGCGCCCCCGTGGTCAGCAGCGAGTCGGCCGAGCTGCTCGTTTCGGAAAAGACGTTGCCGCTGTTGCTGGCGTTGCCGGCGCCGGTGGGCGCCATGCCGGCGCCGGTGGCGGTGGCGCCGTCGACGGCGACGTAGATGTTGCTCGGGTCGAGCAGCAACTGCCCGGTCCTGCCCCTGGCCGCCGTGGTGTCGACGTTGCCCTGCATGTCGAGGTAGTGGCCGGAGGTTTCGACGAAGCCGCCGTCGCCGCCGTGGGCGCCGCCGCGCGCCGAGATGTTGCCCAAAACGCGGGTGGCGCCGTCGGACCAGACCACGACCTTGCCGCCGTCGCCGCGCGCGGTGGCGTCGGCTTTCAAGGTGGCGCCGGCGCCCAGGTAGCTCTGCTCGGCGTTCATCACCGCCGCGTTGGCGCCGCGGTAGTCGCCGCCGACCAGGATGCTGCCGCCGCCCAGCGCGCCGCTGGCGTCGACGCCGGCGTCGCCGGTCAGGCCGACGCGGCGCCCCAGCAGCTCGATCCGGCCGCCCCGGCCGGCGCCGGTGGCGCTGGTGCGGCTACCGGCTTCGAGCAGCGTGGTGCCGCTGGACTTGAGGACGATCTTGCCGTTCTCGCCGAGCACCGCGCTGTCGGCGCTGAGCCGGCCGCGCTGGTTCACCAGCGCGCCGAAGATGCCGATGCGCCCGCCCTGGGCGATCACCTGCCCCAGGTTGACGGCCTGGTCGGCCGGCGCCGACAACCCCACCTGCAGCGCCGGGTTGGCGGCGTCGGCCAGTTGCACGCTGCGCCCGGCCGCCAGCACCACCTCGCCGTTGGGGGCGTTGATGATGCCGCTGTTGTCGACCTGCGGCGCCAGCAGGAACACTTGGCCGCCGGCCGGCGTCGTGATGACGCCCTGGTTCGCCACCGCGCCCGCCGCGCCGCCGTCGGCGGCGAAGCGCTGCCGCCCGGCCAGGAAGTCGCCGTTCGAGATGGCCAGGCTGGACGCCACCAGGCCGTTGACGTCGACGCGCGCGTCGCGCCCGAACAGCACGCCGTTCGGGTTGACCAGGAACACCCGGCCGTTCGACTGCAGCGCGCCGAGGATGCGGCTGGGGTCCTGGCCGGTAATGCGGTTGAGCACGCTACTACCGGCGCTTTGCTGGATGAAGCGCGTCAGCTCGCCCGGATTAACCGAGAAACTTTGCCAGTTGATGATGGCGTTCGGCGTATTCGTGATGGAAAACACATTGCCCTGCCGCGCGAACGTGGCCTGGCCGTTGACCACCTGCGGCAGCGTCGGCTGCGCCAGCGCCGGGCCGAAGCAGGCGCCGATCAGCAGGGCCAGGCAGGTGCGCCGCAACGGCGGCTGGCGGGACGGGGCGGGGCAACGGGCGGCGGCTTTGGCGGGCTGGGTTTTCATCGGGTGGTCCTAGTGGGTCCGGATTGCTTCTCATGTTTGTAGTAGAACAGCGCGAACCTGAGGTGCAGGCGTTTGCTGTCGGGAGCCATAGCGGATTGCCAATTCGTCGACGTGGCAAGTAAAAGGGCAGGCACGTTCCTGTGCCCATTTGACAACCCAAGGCACTAGCGCACCACGCAGTCCACCACGCCGCCGCCCCTGCCAGTGGGGCCGTTCTGCGCGCCCGACGAGCTGGACGAGAACTTGGACGGCGGCGAGAACCGTATGCCGCCGGGGATGCTCGGCACCTGGACGGGCGGGATCATGAGCGAGCGCGCGAAGCCGAACTGGCCGGCCGCGAACGATTGCGTACCGCCCTTGTTGGTCACCGAAATGAGGCCGTCGAGGACATGGAAGTACAGGCCCGACGTAAGGGCCGGCCCCGGCTGCGGCTGCGCCTGCGCCAGCATCAACGGCGCGATCGCCGCCGCGCCGGCCTCGCCGCGCGCCTCCGGCAAGTCCAGCGCCGCCGTGCTGGCCAGGTTGTAGGCCAGGCGCGTCGCCGCCAGCGCCTGCTCGTCTTCCGGCACGTACTCGACGATGAAGGTGGTGCCGCGGATGCCGATGGTGGCGGCCGGCGTCTTCAGCGAAAAGCGTTCCTTGTTGCGCTTGCCGAGCAAACCGGTGAGCGAGCGCAGGCCGCCCTTGATCAGCGTGAACGCGGCGTTGTCGGCGGCCGCCTTGTCGGCCTCGAAGGCAAACTGGTCGATGGTAAACGTGGTGCTCGGACGCAGCGTGATTTCGCTGTTGTCGATGAACTTGATCAACGCATAGGTGTTTTTCTCCGTCACCAGCGTGTCGCCCTGCTCCACCTCGGACTTAGCGGCCAGGATCTTGGCGCTGCCGTCGGCTTTTTTCGCCAGCAGCGGCCCGTTCAGGTTCATCACCGTGCCGGCCACCTGCGCGGCGGCGGCAAACGCGGCGCAGCACAGCAGCGCCAGCGCCAGCCATACCTTAATTACAGAATGTTTTCTTGATGCCATCATTTTTTTCCACTCCCTGTTCATTGCTTGTTGATCTCGCGTCGTCGATCACCGGCGCGACGCCGCCCCCTTCGTTGGCCGGCGTCGCGTCCGACTCCCGCTCCACCGTCCCCAGCGGCGGCAGCTGCGCCGGCGCCGGGTCCAGCCCGCCGGACGAGCTGGTGTTGATCAGGTCGATGGTCGTGTTCAGCGCCTGCGTCAACGGCGCGACCTGCACCGGCGTCGCGCCGGTGCCGCTTTCCACCACCGGCACCGCGCCGCCGGCGAAGACCGAGCCGGGCGCCACCACCGCGCCTTGCGGCGCCGACAGCAGCACCGAGGCGCCGCTGATGCTGGCGCCGCCGCCGGCGGCGATGCTGCCGCTGGCGGTGGCGATATGGATGCTGCCGGCGCTCGCCGTCAGACTGGACGTGCCGTCCAGCGTGACGCCGCTGCCGGCCGCCAGG
>NZ_JBJXIB010000212.1:0-5126 GCF_046115965.1 Janthinobacterium sp. CG_23.3
GCCAACCCGTCCGGGTCGGCGTCGCCGCTATTGGCACAGGTACAGGCGTGGCTGATCGCCCTGCTGGCCGAGACGCTGAAGATGGACGCCGTCCACATCGACGCCGGCAACACCTTCCTCGAATACGGGGCGGACTCGGTGCTGTTGCTGCAACTGATACGCCAAGTGGCGCAGCGCACGGGCGGCGAGCTCGACCCATCCATCCTGTTCGAGTATCCGACCATTGCGGGCTTTGCCAAATGGCTGTGCGGCGCTTATCCCGCGCCGCTGGCGGCCGCCTTGCAGGGCGCGCCCGCCGCGGCGGCGCTGCCGCTGGCGCCGGCGCCGGCTCCGGCGCCGGCGTTGCCGCCCTTGGCGCCGCGCGCCGTGCCGGCGCCGCCGGCGGTGCAGGATATCGCGGTGGTCGGGCTGTCGTGCCGTTTTCCCGGCGCCGCCAATCTGGCGCAATTCTGGTCGCTGCTGGCCGAGGGCCGTTCGGCGATCGGTCCCGTGCCGGCGCGCCGCTGGGGCTATGAAAGCGGCCACCACGCCGGGCTGCTCGACAGCATCAGCCATTTCGATCCGGCGTTCTTCCTGACGTCGCAAGCGGACGCGCGCGCCATGGATCCGCAAGCGCTGCTGCTGCTGGAGGAAACGCTCAATCTGTTTTGCCATGCGGGTTACCGCCTGGACGAGCTCAAAGGCAGCCCCGTTGGCGTGTATGTGGGCGCGCGCAGCCAGCACCGGGCCGATGACGACGCCTTCAGCAAGGCGAACAATCCGGTCATGACGATCGGGCAGAACTACCTGGCGGCGAATGTCTCGCAGTTCTTCGACCTGCAAGGCCCCAGCCTGGTACTCGACAGCGCCTGTTCGTCGGCCCTCGTCGGCATGCATATCGCCATCCAGGCGCTGCGCGCGGGCGACATCACGTCCGCCGTGGTGGGCGGCGTGAGCCTGCTGAATACCGACGGCCCGTTCCAGGTGTTCGAACAGCGCGACATCCTGAGCCGCGAATTCCATATCTTCGACGCCCGCGCCAGCGGCGCCGTGCTGGGCGAGGGCGTCGGCATGGTGCTGCTGAAAACCGTCGACCAGGCGCAGCGCGACGGCGACCGCATCTACGCCACCATCAAGGCGGTGGCGGTGAACAACGACGGCCGCACGGCGGGGCCGGTGGCGCCGAGTTTCCAGGCGCAAAAGGCGGTGATGCAGGCGGCGCTGGAGCGCAGCGGCAAGCGCGCGGGGCAGATCGACCATGTCGAGGTCAACGGTTCGGGCTCGGAAGTGACGGACCTGCTGGAGCTGAAGGCGATCGAGGCGATCTACCGCGCCGGGGACGGCGCGCCGTGCAGCCTCGGTTCGATCAAGCCGAACATCGGCCATCCGCTGTGCGCGGAAGGCATCGCCAGCTTCATCAAGGTGGTGCTGATGCTGCATCACGGGCTGGACGTGCCGTTCCTGTCGGGCCAGCAGCCGATGCGCCATTACGACATGCAGGCGTCGCCGTTCCATTTCAACCGCGGCGCCAGCGCCTGGCGCGGCGCCGGCGTGCGCAGCGCGGCCATCAACAGCTTTGCCGACGGCGGCACCAATGTGCACGCGATCCTGGAGGCTTGGCCGGCGGCCGCCGCGGCCGAAGAGGGCGCGCCGGGCCGGCGCCCGCTGGCGCCGCCGGCGCTGAACTACATCGATGTGCGCCATACCGATGGCGGCGGCGACGCCGGCCTGTGGCAAGGCGAGGACATGACGGAGGTCGAGGCGGAGCATGCCGGGGCCGCCGACGCGGAGAGTTTTTGGGGTTTGTGATCGACTGAGGGCGTTCTCTACGTCTATCCAGGCGCAACGGTACACAAGATAAAGAGGTCAGATGTGAAAACGACGTTCTCCATAGGTAGTAAACATCCTGTGATTCAAGGTCATCTGGTACATGGCCAGCATTTGCTGCCGGGACTGGCCTATATCGATATGCTGTATCAGCTGTTTCGCAAGCATGGTCACGATTACCAGCAGCTGGAATTGCGCAATATGACCATTTACGCGCCCTTGCTGGTCGAACCGGACAGCGTCGTCCGGCTGACCATCGATTGCGCCGAGTCGGCGCCCGGCTGCTGGGATATCGCGATCGGCGGCAGCGGCGCCGGGGGCGCGGCCACGCGCTATGCAAAGGCGGAAATGCACCGCGTCGCCGCGGCCTCGTTCGAGGACAGCCTCGATCTTCAGGCGGCCAGGAGCGAAGCGGCGCGCACGCTGGATCTGGACGACGCTTATGCGCTCTGCCGCAGCCGCGATTTGCGGCATACGCCGTTCATGCGGGCCGTCGGCAGCGTGCATGAATTACCGCAAGCGATATTGGTCGAAGCGGCGCTGGGCGCGCAGGCCCTGGAGCAGGCGGCCGGCTCCATGTTTCATCCGGTCCTGATCGACGGCAGCGCCATCGGCGTCGCTGGTATGCAGCCGCCGTCGCCGGACCTGCACGTGCCCTTGTTTTACGAATCGTTCCGCGCCAGCGCCCTGCTCGATGGGCGCTGCGTCACGCGCGTCCTGAACACATCGATACGCCAGAGCGGCGAGCTATTTTATGCAACCCTGGAGTTTTTCGACGCGTCGGGACGCAAGGTGGCCGAGTTGCGCAATTGCGCCAACAAGCTGATACGCAACCCCGGTCTGATCGACCCGCGGCGCGAGCAAGCCGCAATGCCAGCGCCGGCGCCGGTGCGGGCGGCCGGCGGCGCCGACCGCGCGGCCAGCGCGATCGAAGCACTGCTGCGGCGCCTGATCGCGGCAAGGCTGGCGCTGCCGGCGCAGGCGATTCCGCTCAGCGCCGGATACTACGAAATGGGACTGGCGTCGGCCGATCTGCTCGAGGTGGTCGGTGGCCTCAACGCTATGGGCAAGCTCAGCCTGGCGCCGACCCTGCTGTTCGAATACCCGAACGTCGCCGAACTGGCCGCCTATCTGGCGGCGCACCATGCCGACAGTCTGCTGGCCGCCGAGGCGCCGCACGCCCTGCCGGAGGCGCAGCCGGCCGACGTGCTTTCCGCCGCCGCCGCCGCGGGGCCGGCCTTGCCGAATGTCGTGGCGGCGCCGCCCGCCGTACCCGCCGTACCCGCCGCAGCCCGCGTCGCCGCACAGCAGGAAGACATCGCCATTATCGGCCTGGCCGGGCGTTATCCTCGCGCCGCCAACGTGCAGCAGTTTTGGGACAACCTGAAAAACGGCAAGGACTGCATCAGCGAGATTCCGCCGCAGCGCTGGGATCACGGCCTGTATTTCGACCCCGACCGCAACCGGGAAGACAAGACCTACAGCAAATGGGGCGGCTTTATCGACGGCGTCGACGAATTCGACCCGATGTTTTTCAATATTCCGCCGCGCCACGCCGCGGCCACCGATCCGCAGGAACGCCTGTTCCTGCAGTGCGCCTATGCGACCCTGGAAGACGCCGGCTACACGCGCGACGCGCTGGCCAGGCAGGCGGACGGCAACGTCGGTGTCTTCGTCGGCGTGATGTACGAGGAATACCATTTATATGGCGCGCAGGAGCAGGCCCACGGACGCAACCTCACCGTCGGCGGCAATCTGGCCTCGGTGGCCAACCGGGTCTCGTACTTCTGCAATTTCAACGGTCCCAGCATGGTCGTCAACACCATGTGCTCGTCGTCGTTGACGGCGCTGCAACTGGCGTGCCAGAGCCTGCAGACGGGAGGGTGCCAACTGGCCCTGGCCGGCGGCGTGAATTTGTCGCTGCACCCGAATAAATACCTGATGCTGGGACAGGGCAAGTTCGTCTCGAGCAAAGGCCAGTGCGAAAGCTTCGGCGAGGGCGGCGACGGCTACGTGCCGTCCGAGGGCGTGGGCGCGGTGCTGCTCAAACCACTGTCGAAGGCGATCGCCGACGGCGACCACATCTATGGCGTCATCAAGGCCGTCACGCTCAATCACGGCGGCAAGGCCAACGGTTACACGGTGCCCAACCCGGGCGCGCAGAGCAAGCTGCTGACGCGCGCGCTGCGCGAGGCGGGCATCGACGCGCGCGACATCAGCTACATCGAGGCGCACGGCACCGGCACCTCGCTGGGCGACCCGATCGAGATCGCCGGCTTGAGCCGCGCCTTCCGCGCGCATACGCAGGACCGGCAATTTTGCGCCATTGGCTCGGCCAAGTCGAATATCGGCCATTGCGAGAGCGCCGCCGGCATCGCCGGCCTGACCAAGGTGCTACTACAGATGCGCCATGGCCAGTTGGCGCCGTCGCTGCATTCGGCCGTGCTCAATCCGCATATCGACTTCGCCGCCAGCCCGTTCGTGGTGCAGCAGGAGCTGGCCGAGTGGAAGCGCCCCGAATGCCTGCGCGACGGCGTGGCGGCCGAGGGAGTGCGCATCGCGGCCGTCTCGTCGTTCGGCGCCGGCGGCTCGAACGCCTGTGTGCTGGTTGCCGAATATGTGGCGCCGCCGCGCGCCGCCATCGCGGTGACGCGCGAGCGCCCGGCCTTGATTGTGCTGTCGGCCAAAAACGCAGACGGCTTGCGGGCGCAGGCGCTGCAACTGGTCGAGGCGCTGGACCAGCAGGGCTTGACCGACGCCGACCTGGCCGACATCGCCTACACCCTGCAGGTGGGACGGGAGGCGATGGAAGAGCGCCTGGCGCTCATTGCGCTGTCGGTCGAACAACTGCGGCACAGCCTGCAGGCGTGGTTGGCGGACGACGAGGACGGCGGTGAACGGTATCGCGGCCAGGTCAAGCGCGGCAGCGACGCGCTGGAGGTGTTCGGCAGCGACGAGGATATGGCGCACGCGGTCAACGGCGCGATCCAGGCCTGGCTGGCCAAAGGTAAGCATGGCAGCCTGCTCGATCTGTGGGTGAGGGGACTGGCGGTGGACTGGTCGCTGTTGCATGCCGACGGGGCGGACGCCGCGCCGCGCCGCATCAGCCTGCCGACCTATCCATTCGCGAAAGAGCGCTACTGGGTGCCGGCGGCGCCGGCCGTCGCGCTTGCCGGCGTGGCCGCCGTACCCGTGGCCGCCACGGCGCGCCAGGCGCTGCTGCTCAGCAAGGCATGGGAAGCGGCCGACGCGCCGCTGCGGCCGCGCGCCGGGCGACGCCTGGCGATACTGGCCGGGGCGGAGACGGCCGCGTTGGCGGC
>NZ_JBJXIB010000213.1:0-4901 GCF_046115965.1 Janthinobacterium sp. CG_23.3
AGTCTACAACCGAGATCTCCAGAAACTCTTCCGGGCACCAGGTAGAGGCTGGGAGTGGCGGGAAAGTGGTCGTCGTCTCTCCCCCCTCCCCCCCCCCCCCCCCCCCCCCCGGGAGGCCGGCGCGGCGCGCCAAAAAAACGGGCCTCTCGGCCCGCTTTCTAATTACGCTCCCTGGGAGGCGGCGATTTGCGCCGCGACTTCGGCGGCGAAGTCGTCTTGCTTTTTCTCAATGCCTTCGCCGACGACGAACATCGTGAACGATTTCACGCTGGTGGCGGCCGCTTTCAGCATCTGCTCAACCGACAGCTTGTCGTTTTTCACGAAAGCCTGGTTCAGCAAGGATACTTCCTTCAGGTACTTCTGCACGGAGCCTTCCAGGCGCTTCGCCAGGATCTCGGCCGATTGCGCCGGCTTGCCTTCGGCCGCGGCCTTGACGGCGTCTTCTTCGGCTTTCAGTTTTGCCACCGAACGCTCTTTTTCGATCAGTTCGGCGGGCACTTCGTCCGACGACAGCGACACCGGCTTCATCGCCGCGATGTGCATCGCCACGTCTTTACCGACTTGCTCGTCGGCGCCGTCGTATTCGACGATCACGCCGATGCGCGCGCCGTGCAGGTAGGAGGCCAGCTTGGCGCTGGTGTCGAAACGCTGGAAGCGACGGATCGACATGTTCTCGCCGATTTTGCCGATCAGGGCGGCGCGCACCTCGTCCAGCGTCTTGCCGTCCAGCGGCAGGGCCAGCAGGGCGGCGACGTCGGCCGGGTTGTGCTCGGCGACCAGGCGCGCGGCGTTGTTCGCCAGTGCCAGGAAGTCGTCGTTTTTGGCCACGAAGTCGGTTTCGCTGTTCACTTCAACCAGGGCGCCAACGCCGCCGGCGATGAACGTCGCAACCACGCCTTCGGCGGTGATGCGCGAGGACGCCTTGGAAGCCTTGCCGCCCAGTTTGACGCGCAGGATCTCTTCCGCGCGCGCCATGTCGCCTTCGGCCTCGGTCAGCGCTTTTTTGCATTCCATCATTGGTGCGTCGGTCTTGCCGCGCAATTCGCCTACCATCGCTGCTGTAATCGCTGCCATGTGTTTCTCCTGATTCGGTGGATGTGATGAGGGGGGATCAAAAGTGTCGGACCCGCCGCGCCCCATACTATTTTGATTAAAAAAAAGGGGGAGCTGCTGCCACCCCCTTCTTCTCTACTGCATTGTCAAGCTATCGAACGACAGACTTGCGCTTACGCTTGCTCGCTCACTTCAACGAATTCGTCGCCAGCGCCGGCCTTGATCATTTCAACGACTTCGTTGCCGGCCGCGGCACGGCCTTCGATGATGGCGTCAGCCACACCGCGGGCGTACAGCATGATCGCTTTGGACGAGTCGTCGTTACCAGGGATAACGAAGTTCACGCCTTCGGGCGAGTGGTTGGTGTCAACCACGCCGATGACCGGGATGCCCAGTTTCGCCGCTTCGGTGATGGCACCCTTGTGGTAGCCGACGTCGACGACGAAAATAGCGTCAGGAACGCCACCCATGTCCTTGATACCGCCGATGGACTTTTGCAGCTTGATCATTTCGCGTTCAAACATCAGCGCTTCTTTTTTCGACAGCTTCTCGACGGAGCCGTCTTCGATTTGCGCTTCCATGTCTTTCAGGCGCTTGATCGAGGTCTTGATCGTTTTGAAGTTGGTCAGCATACCGCCCAACCAACGCTGGTCGACGAAAGGCACGCCGGCGCGTTGCGCTTCAGCGGCGATGATCTCGCGCGCTTGACGCTTGGTGCCGACCATCAGGATGGTGCCGCGGTTGGACGCCAATTGACGCACATGCTTCATCGCTTCCTGATACATAGCCATCGTCTTTTCCAAGTTGATGATATGGATCTTGTTGCGGTGACCGAAAATGAACGGGGCCATTTTTGGGTTCCAAAAACGGGTTTGGTGACCGAAATGGACACCGGCTTCCAGCATTTCACGCATTGTTACGGACATAGTAAACTCCAGGGTTGGGTCTGGAATCCGATCAGTCACCATAGAGGCACCCTTGTCGACCGGATTCGCATTATTTATAAACTACTTAAACTAACTTTTGGTTGATTTGCAACATTGCTCAAAAACCTGATTCAAGCAACCCGAGATTGTACTCCACAACCGCCGCGCAGATCAAGCGTTGCGCGCCGCTGGAATTTTCCGCGACGGCGATGGGCAATCCTGCTAGCATGACATATATCAAGTCCGCAGGCGGCGGACGCGGCCGTGTTTGCCCGTCACGGCGCCTGCCCGCCACCGCCACCATGCTCCACTTCCGCGACAGGAGGAACCCAGCGATATGAGTGTGCGCAGCGCCTTACTCGGACTCGGAATGGTCTGCTGGCCGCTGGCGGCGGCGCAATACTTCTATATTGCGCCGCAATTGCTGCGCATTCCCGCCGACTACGCCAGCGAGACCAGCTTCGACGCCAGCACCCGCGCGCGCGCGCACGCCGACGCGGAATGGACCAGCTCGTCGCTGGTGGCGCGCCGGGTCGACCAGGCGCTGGTGAGCTCGGCGGGCCACGCCATCATCCAGGGCGACATGCACTGGACCAACAAGGCCGGCGTCGTCGAATACGAGAGCAGCGCCATTTTCGGCGTCGACCGCCACACCCGCCGCAACTTGCCCGGCTACGGCGGCGCGGTGCGCGGCGGCCAGTTCCTGTTCCCGCGCCACGCCGACGCGAAGAACTTCGACTATTGGGACACCCAGTTCATCGGCCTGTGCCGCGCCACCTTCGAGCGCGCGCTGGAAATGGACGGCGTGCTGGTGCACATGTACCACATCGGCGCCACCGGACTCGACGAGACCGACGGCTACAGCCACCTGCCCGACGTGCCCGAGCGCTTTCGCGTACACACCGACTTCGCCGGCACGCTGTGGCTCGAGCCGGACTCCGGCGTCGTCGTCGACTACCAGGAGGAAGGCATCAGCTACCTCGTCGAGCCGGCCGGCGGCGCCCGCCTCGCCGACGTCTACGCCTGGAAGGACCGCTTCACGGCGGCCGCCAAATCGGCGAAAATGCGCGTGGCCGTGGCCGAGCGGCGCCGCGGCCGGGCGCTCGAGGTGTGGGTCCCGGCGGCCCTGCTGCTGGCCGGCGCGGCGGCGGTGCTGCACGGGCTGCGGCCGCGCCGGGGAACGGCCGCGCGCGCGGCGCGGGTGCGCGCATGACGCCGCGCTTCGGCGTGACGCTGCGCATTACGCTGGTGTTCGTCGCCTTCGCCGCGGCGCTGCTGGCGGTGGTCGGCACGCTGTCGTTTGGCAGCGGGCGCGACGCGCTGGAGGGCGCCGCCGTCTCGGAACTGCTGTCCTCGGCGCTGGAAAAGGAGGCGCAGATCGACCGCCTGATCGCGCTCCAGCAAGGCCGCATCGAGCTGATCGCCGCCGCCCCGGCGCTGGCCGCCGCGCTGGCCGCGCGCGGCGCCGCGCGGCCGGCGGCGATGGCGCGCGCCTCGGACGAACTGCTGCCGCACACCCGGCTGCAACCGAGCGAATTCATCATGCTGGCCATCGCCGACCCGGACAGCGGCCGCCTGCTCGCCGCCACCAGCGCCGCCGCCGTCGGCGCCGCCGCCGTCGAGCAGCCGTTTTTCCTCAACGGCAAGCACGGCTATTTTATGCAGCCGCCGCACCTGTCGCGCTTCGTCAACGCCGCCGCCATCGCCGTGAGCGCGCCCATCACGGCCGCCGACGGCGCCCTGCTGGGGGTGCTGGCCGGCTGGATCGACCTCGACGGCCTGAACCGCATCATGCTCCAGCGCAGCGGCGTGCATTATTCCGACGAGGTTTTCCTGGTCAACCAGGCCGCCCAGTTCGTCACCCAGCCGCGCTTCCTCAAGCAGCCGGGCGCGCTGCGCCTGCAGGCGCGCAGCCGCGCCGTGCAGCTTTGCCTGGCCGGCAACAGCGGCGTGCTGTTCAGCGACGACTACCGCGGCGTGCCGTCGATCACCATCTACCGCTGGCTGCCGCGCCACAAGCTCGGCCTGATCACCAAAATCAGCCAGGCCGAGGCGTCGCTGCCGGTGCGCGACTTCGGCCAGGCCCTGCTGGCGATGGGCGCGCTGATCCTGCTGCTCGGTTCGGCCATCGCGGTCTGGCTGGCGCGCACCATCACGCGCCCGCTGCACACGCTGCGGCGCGCGGTCGCGCATTTCGGCCACGGCGAACGCGACGCCGGGCTGCCGAGCGCCGGCGCCGACGAACTGGGCGAGTTGGCGCGCGAATTCAAGCGCATGGCCGCCGCCGTCGCCGACAAGGAGGCGCAGTTGCTGTCGAACGCGGCGGAACTGGAGCGGCGCGTGCGCGAGCGCACCCAGGAGCTGCAGCGCCAGGCCGACCTGCTCGACCTGGCGCACGACGCCATCATCGTGCTCGACGCGGGCGAGCGCGTCGCCTACTGGAACCACGGCGCCCAGGAAATGTACGGCTGGAGCCGCGAGCAGGCGCTCGGGCGCGAACTCGCCGCGCTGCTCGACGCCGGCGCGGCGGCGCCGGCCGGGATCGCCGCGACGCTGCGCCAGCACGGCCGCTGGGAGGGCCGGCTGATCCACGCGCGGCGCGACGGCAGCCGCGCCGTCGTCGCCTCGCGCCAGGCGCGCCACGTCGACGAGCGCAGCCAGTCCACCGTGACGCTGATCATCAACAGCGATATTACCGAGCACAGCCAGGCCGAGGAGGAACTCAACAAGTTTTTCGACCTGTCGCTGGACTTGTTGTGCATCGCCTCGGTGGACGGCCACTTCAAGCGCCTCAACCCGGCCTGGGAAAAAACCCTGGGCTACAGCACCAATCCACCCAAGTTAAGAATTTTTCTTTAAAAGTAGAGCGAAATACAATAAAAAGCTTGACATGCCAGTGAGGTAGGGCGCGGCCAGTGAGAT
>NZ_JBJXIB010000214.1:0-4885 GCF_046115965.1 Janthinobacterium sp. CG_23.3
CGCAAGCAAGGCCATGGCATGCTTGAGGTTCTGCTCCGGGCCTTCAACGGTAATCCTATCCCGCTTGCCGCATAGCGGCTGAACAGTCACCAAATATCTTGAGTGTCTTGAAATACGGCAAGTGACGCGTGCACTCGTCCGGCGGCGCGCCGCGACCGTCCATATAGAAGGCGAACAACCGTTCCAGCATACCGTCTCGCCGCGGGTTGTGATAGTCGATAATTGGCACCAGACGGGACAATAAATGGCCCCAGCCGAGAAGAATGCCGAGGCAGACTAAACGGTTGGCTTGATCAAAGCCATGTCCCAAGAGCGGAAGATGAGCCACGTAAGTACGAAGGCCCTCCGGAGTGGCATCGTATGCTTTGTCATATTTCGCATATTCTTCCCAGTATGCCAAGACGGTCGGGTAAAAACACTGCAGAGCAGGGAGATCGATTCCTGCTGAATAGTTTATCGTCAGTAAATTAATCGAGTTCCATGCCCGAGATCGCGTCATTGTCATTAACTTCGCGGCGTCTTTGTCTGCCATCCAAACTGGATTTTCCATATTTCTACCGACGCGAGGAATTCTCATCGCCAAGTCTTGCACCAATTCTAGGTATACCGAATAATCGAAAATTATCTCTCGCTTATTTTCTGAAAACTCTTTTAATGTAAAAATATTATTCATTTTATTTACTTAATAAGAATTGTGTCGGGAAGATCATTAATAATTGAATGTCATGTGTTGATCCGTTTGATTTTTATGTTTACTTAATTTACGGCCAGTCACCAACGATATCCAACGTTGATATAGGCAATTTATCTCTTCTTCCTCATATTCAGTAATTAATTTTCTTAATCGGTGACCAGGGGCCGTTAGTTTTTCTTCAGGTAAAACATATGAAATCCAAGCGTGGGTCATCTGAGTTGGTAGTCCAGTTGGTTCGCCATGTTTGTTTTTCCCTGGCGGATTGACACCACGCCGCACCGCCGTGTCATGGTAGTGCCACCATCAGTTTGAACGCATCGAAGATACTTGACTTGATATCGCCGACGATAAACGGTTTTGCTATATCTGTTGAGTTGGCCCACAAGTGGTCAATTCCGGTGTGCATGACACTTTTTTCTTCTTTGAGTTTTCCGTTGTTATTTAACTTTATTAAAAATTGCGTGCTTCTTTTTTTACAAAGTAATCTGTTAAGTGTTCGGCGATGACCGCTTGCTTGTTTCTGTTTCTGTTTTTTTGCGCAGCTTTTTTTGTCGACCTTCGTCGCATTCGGCGTCACATGATTTTCTTTGACATCTCGGTTTTTCTTTGCCAGCAGCCTTTTTTCTTTTTTCGACAGCGCGCGGGCCTGTTTTGTTGCGGTTGCGGTGACAACCTCCCGCGCTTCCACCTTGGCCGCTTTACCGCTGGTGCCAGCAAGCGCAGCCGTCGTGCCCGGCAGTTCATGCCCAAGCATTTTGGCATGCAAATTTTTGAGTTCGGCGAAAATCTCGTCGATCATTTTCGGCGCGCGCTGTTGCAGGCTCTTTAGTTCGCCGATGACTTCCTTCACCTGCGAGCGGCTGGTAAGCGCCTTCACGGCCCAACTGTCCAAGCCATCGATAAACGCCGCGAACGTCTTGTTGAGCAGTCCCTTGCATTCGCCGGCGAGGTTCTTCCAGTTGATATTGCGCATATATGCTTCAACATTGCCGCGCACTTTGGGCGAGACGGCTTCCAGGACGCGGCCGAAACTGTGGCCCTGCTGCATCAGTTTGAAGCTGACCTTCAACGTGTCGCCCGCACCCGGCACGCAGCCTATCAGTGTAATCACCAGCTCGATCCAGCCTATTATCGATGCCGGCGACTTGGCAACCAAGATGAGGCCGAAAATGAGGTCGCGCGCGTCCATCGCCTGGCCCAGGCCGAGAACTAAGCCGAGGACGCCGGTGAGGATGATTTGCGACGGCGACGTGCCTTTGCCGCTCACCAGTCCGCCCAGCCAGTCTCCGATGCCGTCGTCGGCCTGGCGCAAGATGCGCGCGGCCGCCGCCGCATCGGCCGCGCCGTGCGCCGCCGTACCGCCAATGTTACTCATGACGACTCGCCTTCGCTGTCATGCAGTTGCCGGTAGTCTTTTTCCGCTTGCAGGTCTTCAGGACTTTCTTCGTCGGCATATTTATAGTCGTCATAATGGAAATCATAGTCGAGTTCGCTGATAGCGCCGTCCGCTAGCGGCTCGGCGGCCATCTCGTCCAGTTCGTCGGGGAAAAAGTTGTCTTTGTAATAGGCCGCTTCCTGCGCCAAGTACTTCTCGAGGAAGGCTTCGGCCTCCTCCTAGGTGCGCGGCGCCACGCCGAAAAGCTGGTTCGGCTCCTGCTTCTGTCTAGGCACAACATCGCGCTCATCCTCGCCGTAGGTCACGGTGGCGGGGCGATTTGGCGTATTCTCTAGGCGCGCAAAGCCTTTGGCGTCGAGCTTGCCTTCGATTGACGTGCCATTGTCAAACTTCACCATGTACGGCGCTCCAACCATCGGCTGCATGTCATCCCAACGGTAATTCAACTCGATGAAGTTATTCAGGTCGGCATGATTCGGCAAATAGGGTAGTTTCGGGCTGCTGCTGGCCGGCCCGGTCAACTCCTTCATACTGGCCTTGAAATCCATCTTTCCCGGCCCGTGAATCATGATATTGCCGCCCTCGAGCTTCAAATAGGCGCCTTGCGCCGTCATCAGCAGGTGCTGCTTCGCGGCGATGTTGACGCTCTGGGTGACGCTGGCCACGGTGACGGCCTTGTCGGCGGTGATGCTGGTCTTGTCCGATTGGCTCTGGCTGCTGACCTTGCCGGTCGCCGCGTGCAGTTTGATGCCGGTTTCCTGGTTCGGCTTGTCTTTGTTGCCGGCCTTGCCGTAGGTGAACAGGCTGACGCCCGCCTTCACCAGGTAATAGCTGTTGCCCTGCGCGGCGAAGTTGATGTCCTGCCCGGCGGTGACGCTGCCGGTGTTGCCGGCGGCGAGGATGGCGTTCGCCGGCGTGGTCGCGGCGATGCCCGCCGGGCTCGACAGTTGCAACTGCGCTGCCGTGTAGGCCGTCACCGGAGTCTGCCCGCCGCCGCCGTCCCTACCCTTGAGCACCTCCACGCTGTTGGCCATCTGGGCGATCGCCGGCAATGTGTCCGGTGCCTGCTCGGCCTGGCCCTTGTCGTCCTTGATGCCGGCGTTGTGCTTTTGCGCGGTGCCGGCCATGCTCAGTTGCAGTTCGTGGCTGCGCTCGATCTGCGACTGCGCCTCGTTCGAGTCGAGCTGGATGCCGCTGGCGCCGTTGCGGGCGTCGCTCGAGAGCAGCATGCCCTTGCCGGCGCGCAGCGCGGCGCTGTGCTCGGTTTTGAGTTCGGCGCCGAAGCCGGCCTTGGCCTGGCGCTGGTTGTCGCTCTGGTGGCGCAGGTTCAGCTCGTCGGTGCCGCCGTGCATCCTGGCGTGGCGCCGCAGCGACGGGCGTGACTGGCCAAATGGGCTTTCAACCGTCCATGTAACGCCACACCGTTAAGCCGTACGCGGAACCAAGATTGAGCATCAATTCGTCTTGTTGGTACGATTTTACTTGCGGCGGAATATCAAGCGCTTCCCACCGGCCCGCCTTGGGGCACGACTGACCCGCAGTCGCGCGAAGCTCCCCGTCAGGCGGCGCCGCAGTGCCTGAAGCGGTCGGATCAGCCTGCATGTTTCTGGCGAAATCCACCAAGTCCTTCGGATAGAATTGCGCGTCGCGAAAGCTGCGGTCGTCAATGTCTAGCAAGTAGGTGATGGCGGCGGCTTCCCACGACCAGTATCCAAAAAAATTCATTCCCCGTTCATGACTGTCATGGTACGCCTCGCGACGACTCGCGTGGTACCACTGTTCCAGATATGTTGCCATCATTTCCGCTCGTTTCTCTTTTTCCGCGGAAAATATTTTTAGTGTTTTAAAATATGGGAGATGACGAGTACATTCATCGGGTGGCATTCCACGATCAGTAACGTAAAAGGAAACAAGACGCTCCAATAATCCATCTTTTTTAGGATTTTTAAAATCAATTATTGGCATTAATTTTTTAAGATGTTTTTCGTGTCCTAATAAAATAGTGAAGCATACTAATCGATTCGCTTGTTCGTAACCATCGCCAAGCAAAGGAAGTAGCGCTACATAGGCGCCCTCAGATTCCGCGCTGTTGTCGTATTTGATATAACGTTCTGAATACGTCATCCAACGTTCTAAGACCGTCTGGTAAATTCACGTAACTCACTTATCTCATGGCCAGCGCTATAGGCTAAAGTCAACTGGTTTAATGCGTCCCAGGCTCTTTCCTGCGCCGCCACTGCGGAATTATACAATGGAATTTTTTTTAGTTTTTCTTTTGGCAAATTTAAAATTTCTTTAAGTATGTCATCCCCTTCTTTGTAGAAAAAAAACTCTGCCTCATAATATTTGTAATCAAGTAAATTTTCTCGTTTAAGATTTCTAAATTCTTCGATTGTAAGTATATTTCTCATTGACTACTAGCGTAAAATATTATTCGGAAAATTAATTATCATTTAAATTTTATGTTTTTTTTATTTTTTATGTTTTTTGAGCTACTTGCAAAATGCCCCAGCCGGCGGGTCCGCGCACGCCGCTGATCGCTGCGCCAAGCGGTTTTTATGATTGATGCAGTCGAATTTCTGTCCTGTAGCGCTTTACGTCGTCATTTCATTGCCCTGCAAAGTTATTGCGCGCATGGCGCCACCGACCGCGCCTTGCGATTCCATGACCTGCCTGCTCAATTGCCCACCGTTCGCTACGTGTGACTGTTCAGCCGCTATGCGGCAAGCGGGATAGGATTACCGTTGAAGGCCCGGAGCAGAACCTCAAGCATGCCATGGCCTTGCTTGCGTAGC
>NZ_JBJXIB010000215.1:0-4615 GCF_046115965.1 Janthinobacterium sp. CG_23.3
CAACGGCAATACTCATCAGGCGTTCTTCGTCTTCAAAATGGCAGTGCCCGCTATGGTACTAGATGTCAAGTTCCACACGAAACGGCATAGAGCCAGGCGTCGTCCACCAGCCATTGCATGTAAAAAGGCGCCACTAGAGCGCATACCTGCAGCGTCAGGCCCAACAGCAACAATTGCAGCAGGCCGCGCTTAAGCCCGACCACACGCCCCATAAGCGACAGCAGGGAAAAATCCTGCGTCTCGCGCTGCCGTTGAAAGTGCGCCGCGGGCATTGTTTCAAGCGCCACGCCGGTAAAGTGTTTGCCAAACTCGGCCAACGCCATGCGGCGCTCTCCGACAGCGGGATCGTGGATCAGCACATGCTCGCCCGACACCGATTTCAACACCACGAAATGGTTTAAATCCCAATGCAATATGCAGGGCAACACCAGTTGTGTCAAATGCGGAACGTCCAGCTTGAGCGGGCGCGTTTGCAGGGCCAAGCCGTGCGCCATGGCCATCAACCCTTTCATTGTCATGCCTTTCAGTGAAACAGAAAAGCGCCGGCGCATGTTGGCGATGTCGATTTGATGGCCCCAGTAACTGGCAACCATACACAGGCAAGCCAGACCGCATTCGGACGCTTCTGTTTGCAGCAGAACGGGGAGCCGGTTGCTGCGCCAGAATGACAATTGAGAAAGGGTGGGGAAATTCATAGATACGGTTCAGTTGAAAATGCAGGCATTGGGATATCCGGTCGCGATTCTGGGCGGCGCCGGGCGTGCTATCGCGGGAAGGGATGGCGCCATGGCGAGCGGCCGTGTTTACATTCGCCCGGAAATGGTGAACAAAGGCTCGAGCACCCATTCATACAGGCGTCGATGCTCGAGCAAAATGCTGGCGTCTACCAACATGCCCGACTTCAGCGGCATGGGATTGCCATAGGCTTGCACAGTTTGCTTGTCAAGCTTCAGGCGGATGCGGTACAACGGTTCGGCTGCCGCCCCGCCAGGCAAGGATGCGCGCGGAAGCGCCAAATCATCCACGCGCAAAGACGTATTCGCCACCTCGCGAACGATGGCCTTGTGTTGCCCGAATTTCTGGTAGGGATAGGCCTGATAGCGCAGCAAGACCGTCATGCCCACCTTGACAAATCCGACCGAGCGCGACGGGGCGTAAATTTCCGCCTCAAGTTCTGCGCCCGTCGGCAAGACGGAGGCCAGCGTATTATCGGCCGACACGGTTTGTCCGACTTCGGTCGTAATGGCGGCCACCATGCCGTCTTGCGGCGCACGCACGAGAAGTTCACGGCGCGCCTCGTTCTCCGTCCATTCCTGCTCCAGCGCCGAAACGTTGCGCTGCAGCCCCTCCATCTCGCGCCACGCCTGCACCCGCAGATCGCGCACGTCCGCCTGCGCCGTGGCCAGTTCGCGCTCGCTGTTTGCCTTTACCCGCTGGAAGTCTGCCAGGCGTTGGCGCTGATCGAGCAGTTCGGCCTGCTTGTCTTGCAGTTGCGCGGCTGAAATATAGTTAGTCGCCTGCAGTTGCTCATAGCGCTTTTGGGCTTGTTCCGCCAAAAGGACCCGATGCTGTTGCAAGTTGATCTGGCCTGCCAGGCGGTCGGTTTCACCAGTTAAGTCGTGCGCGCGGCGCTGCGCGGCGGCGACGCGCTGGCGCGATTGCAAACCAGACTGTTCCAATTCCGTGTCAAAACTGTCGCGGCGGCGGCGCAACAAGGTAGAGACGGTTTGTTGCGCGGCGCCGGTGCCGGCGCTGCTGCGTTCGCTCGACAGCACAAACATCACTTCGCCGGCGTGAACGGACTGGCCTTCCTGCACGCGCCGTTCGGTGATGACACCGGCCTGGCTCGGCACGACCCTGATCACGCCGGCCGTGGGCAACAGCACACCCTGGCTTTGCGCCTTGCGGGTTGTACCGAACAACAGAAAAAAGGTGACAATGGCAAGCGCGATGCAGACAAACAGGGCGGTCATCACCGACTGGCTGAGCGATTGCGCCACTATCACGGTTCCGTATTGCCGCGTGCTTAAGTGGGCCACGGTTTGCTGACGGAACAGCCCTTGCCCGGCTTGCGCTTGCTGGTCCGCGCCGCTCGCTGGGGCCCCAGGTTTTTTTAAAGCATGTTCTACGCCATGCGCGTCGGGCGTCACTGCGGCGCCGGCCCGGTTGATTTTTTCTGATAGCGTATACCGAGCTTCTTCATATAGTCCTCCAAGGGCATGAGCCCCACCGCAGCACGTTTGCGGTCAACATTGGCTTCGTCTTCGATGGGTACGGGTTGGCCATCCTGCACCTGGGTCCCGTAAATTTGCGGCTGGCCGGCACCGACACGCACTCGGTCCTCCAACATGGCCAACTCGCTTGCCGGGGCGTCGTTCTTGCTCACCGCGTCGCGGAAAAGGGGCAGATATTTCTGCTGATTTTCCAAGTCAGCGTGCTGCAAGACCAAAAATGCACTCTGACTTCCCTTGATACCGGCGAATCTGACGCCTGGCCAACCATATTGCTCGACGATTTCCGCCAGGCGGCGCAGGTTGGCTAAATCGATTTTTGTTTGAAGCGTCCATGAAGCGGCGTTCAAGGATTCCATGCCACGGTAACGTTGGTCGGCTTCGCTCATGGCCTCCAGATCCGCGAGGGCCTTGACCGTTTTGGCGTCAAGCATCTCCTTCCTCAGGACCAGTTCATCCCCGATGAAATCCAGGCCCGCAACGCCGGCATCGGCGGGCATGAAATGGATCAGCGCGTTGCCCTGGACACGTAACACTCCGGTCTTCTCGTTGTCGTCAACTCGGTTGCCGCGAATGGTATAAGCGCCCTTCATTCCAATCGGCAACTGAACGCGGGCGATTTCTTTTTCGAAAGAAAATACCGCAATACTCGTCCGGGTCTGCGATTCTTCGTCCGCCCAAGACGGACCTGCGGCCAGGCAAAGGAGCAGGCTCAGCGTCCAGCCAGGTTGGTTCATGTTTGTTCCCATTTCAGTAAAATATTGTCACCCTCGCAGCAGAGCGTGTTTTCCAACGCATTACTCAACCAGCTTAGCCCGGTCCACCCTTACCATATGTCCTGCGCTTCGTTCTTTCATCGACTCCATCGTGATGGCGCCGTCAAAATCACCGCAGCGGACCGCATATCGTCCCTTTTTGTAAGCGAATTCGGGGTCGCGGCTGATCAGGAAGTCAGCGAAGCAATCCAGCAAAGGAAGCTCAGGAAGAATATCTTCGATCCATAGAAACTGCCCGGTTTCGTTAACTTCAAGAAAAATATAGTTTTCTTCGGTATCCACAATCATGTCGATGCTGCCGTAGCGTAATCCGCTCGCGCGAATGAAGGCGCGGACCTTTTTCAATTCCGCGGCGGGTAACGTAAAGACCGAACAAGGCGGCATGCCTTGATAATCCCAGCGCCAATCGAGGGATTATTTTTTCATTTGTGAGTCGATTTTTACGCTGAATAGGGAAGCACCCATAAATACGATACGCAGTTCGAATTTCTTGTGCACCTCTTTTTGAAAAATCGACGGGCACGATGACAGTTGTAAATCGTTGCTAATGTGCCTCCCGGAAATTTTGTTTGTGTAGGTCAAGTGAACGCTTTTATCGGAAGATGACTTCCAATACATTTGACTGGAGTGCTTCGCTACAACTTCGCCACCATGGTGTTGAAAAAATGTCCTGATTGCCGCGGGATCATTGGAAACCAGCGTAGGTGGCAGACTAAAACCGCACCTTCCCGCCAGCGAAAGCTCATTGATTTTCGACCTCAAGCGTCGCACGGCCTCTGGCGGATTGACGCAAAACGCTTCGCGGGAAAATTCATTCAATATGCCGTTGAGCATGGAGTACGATTCGTTGATGGCGAAATTCACGTCCGCCGGATGGAGCGCGGGCGGCGCGATGGGACTAAGTCCCCGATGTATCCACAGAGCCACTTCGTTCACTGGGCCATTGAGGATGGACGCCTTGAGCGCACCGCCGCTTGCAATATCGACCGATAGGCAGTCGATGCCGGGAAAATCCCCCCAATGCCAGTTCGTAACTTGTATCCCTTTTTTTTCCAGGGCCAATTCGACGCAGATCGCGTGAACGTCGTCAGTGTTCGAGATGATGCAGACCGTCATGACGTACCCTTCTCGTTACTATTCCGATACATTCGGCTTGCCTGAATTGTTCAGGCCGAAATAATGGAAGGTTCATAAGAACCTCCCATGAGAACGACAGGCGTTTTCGCTGTCGGGCTGGTGCAACTAGCCCTTTTCAGCAAGTTACGCCGGCCGCGGTCCGGATGTTATTGGCATTGCAGAACGAATTCTGCATCCGCGCCGGAACCTTGCTTCCAAGTTACTTTGGTGACGGTTTGGCACGCGCCGCCATTCACTTGTTCGAGTTCTGCCGAAGTCAGTTCCTGTGCAATGTCACGTGCCAAAATACGGAAGCCAGCGTTATTTTTTTGTTTCATGTTAACTCCAATTTATTAATATCGTGGAATCATTTCCACGGAAGTTATATTATTCAAAAAAGGTGACTGTTCAGCCGCTATGCGGCAAGCGGGATAGGATTACCGTTGAAGGCCCGGAGCAGAACCTCAAGCATGCCATGGCCTTGCTTGCGTA
>NZ_JBJXIB010000216.1:0-4598 GCF_046115965.1 Janthinobacterium sp. CG_23.3
CCTGTGTGGGCCAACACACCCCCAAAGATCTTCCCAGAAAAGAAGGGGGTAGGGGCTGTCCAGGGCGCCAAGAGGCGGACGCACAGGTTCCGCCACCCCCCCCCCCCGCTGGCCGAAGTCGATGCCGATCGCCTTCATCGCCCCGCTCCCATCAGCGCCATGGCGACGCTGGCCGGCTGCGCGGTCGCGCCGGGCGGCATGCCGAGCAGGGATACCGGCAGCGCCGGATCGAGGCCCTGCATGATTTTTTCGCGGAACACCAGGTCGGCGACCACCGCCTCGCTGGTGGCGGCAAATACCGAGCGCAGGCTCGACCAGCCGCCGGCGCCGAAGCTGCCGATCACCATGTGCTCGGGTTCGACCACGGCGACTAGGCCGTCCCGGCCGGCGCCCTGGCGGCGCCAGCGGTTCCAGCAGGCGACGAAGAAGGGCAGGACGGCGCCGCTGCGCGCGCCGGCCCCCGCCAGCAAGCCGGCGACGCCGTCGGCCAGCGCCAACGGCATCGCGCAGGCGATGCGCGCCTTGCCGTACTCGGGGCGATCGGCTTGGACGCGCCATTGCGGCATCTCGCCGTACAGCTCTTCAAACCTGGCGCCGAGCAGGGCCGCTTCCTCCTGCTCGCTCAGCGGCATGGCGCTGAAAGGCAGCAGCGCGTAGCGCACCAGCCGGTCGGAGAGCAGCACGTTGACGCGCTGGCGCGCCACGGCGTGCCGCTCAAGCCAGCCGCGCACGGCCTCCAGCAGCGCCGCAAGCGGCGCCTCGCCGGACGCGGCCTGGTAGCAGACCGGCTCCAGCACCTCGGCATGCCCACGCCGGATGCGCACGCCGCCGACCTGGTCGGGACACAGCGCCAGCCACACCGTTTCACTGCGAAAATGTAACACGGTTGACTTCCTCGATGGTGGTAATGCCCGCCAGCGCGGCGTCGACGGCGGCGTCGCGCAGAAAGCGGGTGCCGTTGCGCACCGCCGCGTCCTTGATGGCGCGGATTGGCGCGCGGGCGATGATCAGCTCGCGCAATTCGTCGTTCATGCGCAGGAACTCGCCCACCGCCCTGCGGTTCTTGTAGCCGGTTCCGCGGCACTGGCCGCAACCGCGCCCGGTCACGAACACGCGGCCGGCGCCGCTGACCTCGCTCATACCGGCGGCGCACAGCTGTTCGTCGCTCGCCTCGTAGCGCGTGGCGCAGTGCGGGCAGACGATGCGCATCAGGCGCTGCGCCAGGATGCCGTTGAGCGCCGAGACGAAACTATAGATGTCCACGCCCATGTGCAGGAAGCGCCCCAGCACGTCGAAGACGTTATTCGCGTGCACGCTGGTAAACACCTGGTGCCCGGTCAGCGCCGACTGGATCGCGATCCTGGCCGTCTCCGGGTCGCGTATCTCGCCGACCAGGATCTTGTCGGGGTCGTGGCGCAGGATGGAACGCAGGCCCAGGGCGAAGGTCAGGCCCTTCTTTTCGTTCACCGGAATTTGCAGAATGCCCGGCAACTGGTACTCGACCGGGTCTTCGATCGTGACGATCTTGTCCTGCCCGCTGTTAATTTCGGTCAGCGCGGCATACAGCGTGGTGGTCTTGCCGCTGCCCGTCGGCCCGGTCACCAGGATCATGCCGTACGGCTCGCGCGCCAGCTGGCGCACCCTGGCCAGCAGGTCCGCGTCGAAGCCCAAATGGTCGAGCCGCAGCCCGACGATCTGGTCGGCCAGCGCATCCTTGTCGAGGATGCGCACCACCACGTCCTCGCCGAACAGGCTGGGCATGATCGAGACCCGGAAATCGATCTGCCGCCCCTTCACGTTGAGCTTGAAGCGGCCGTCCTGCGGCACGCGCCGCTCGGAAATATCCAGCTCCGACATCACCTTCAGGCGCGAGACCACCTGGCCGGCCATGTCGAGCCCTGGCACGAACAGCACGTGCGACAAGACCCCGTCGATACGGTACTTCAGCGTCAAGCCCTTGGCGCCGACCTCGAAATGCATATCGCTGGCGCCGAGCTTGAGGGCGTCGAAGATCGACGAGTTGACCAGCTTGACGACCGGGCTCGAATCCTTGGAAATGGAACTCAGCGACAGGTCGCCGACGGCGTCGCGCACGCCCGGCGCAGCCGACGCCTGCTCCGAAAACGTCTCGTCGATGGCCCTGAGCTTTTCCTCGGCGATGGTGAAGTAGGCGGCCAGGTCGTCGGGATGCGCCAGGCACCAGCGCGGCGGGCGCGCCATGCGCGCCTGGACCAGGGTCTGCAGCGCGGCGCCGAAGGGATCCACCGTCACGCAGATGAGCTGGGCCTGGTCGGCGTCGCCCGAAACCAGGCATTTGCGCTGCAAGGACTCGGTGTAGCTGAGGATCGAAAAGTTCGGGCTCAGCGCGTGCAGGGAGTCGATATCCAGCGTTTCCATGCGCAGCACGCGCCCCAGCTCCAGCAGGCACTGGGCCGGCGACAGCAGCAGCTCGTCCTCAAGCATGCGCCAGAGCGACTGGCCGGCGGCGTCGCGGCGCGCGTGCAGGTCGAGCAGGATGGCCGGCGACAGCACGGCCGCTTGAGTGGGCGCGTTCATTTGATATTGCCTGCCAGATCGAAGATCGGCAGGTACATGAGGATCACGATGCCGCCTATCAGGCAACCGATAAAGGTCATCAGCAGAGGCTCGAACAGCTTGGAGAACCAATCGAGCTCGCGCGCGATCTCCTCGTCGTAGAAGGCGGCGATTTTCTCCATCGTCTCACCGAGCTTGCCGCCGCGTTCGCCCACCACCAGCAGGCGCACGCCGATTTCGGTGGCCAGGCCGTGTTCGCGGAACGCCTCGGCCAGCGCGCCGCCTTCGCGGATGGCCGTGCGCGCCGCCTGCAGGCCCGCCCGCAGCGCCGGCTGCTGCAACAACGCGTCGGTCATGTCGAGCGCCGTCACCAAGGGCACGCCGCCGTTGATCAGCATCGCCACGGTGCGCGTGAAGCGCGCCAGCTGATAGGTGCGGATCTGTTCGCCCAGGTGCGGCAAGCGCCACAGCAGGCGCTGGAGCGCGGCTTTGAGCGCGGGACGGCTGAACAGATAGGCCGCCAGTGCGGCCAGCGCCAGGCTGCCCGCCAGCATTTCCACGCCGTGCTCCTTGACCACGCCGCCCCATTCAATGAGCAGGCGCGACAGGAACGGCACCTCGCTCGTCCCCAGGTCGGCGTAGACGCTGCCGAAGCGCGGCACCACGTACGACAACAGGAAGACCACCACCAGCGCACCGACGGCCAGCAGCAGGGCCGGATAGATCGAGGCGGAAACGACCTTGTCGCGCACGCTGTTGAGCTGTTTGAAATAGGCCAGGTAGCGCCGCAGCGCTTCCGGCAGGTTGCCGGTCTGTTCGCTTGCCTTGACGGTGGCGACGAACAAGGTCGGGAAGGTGTCCGGCGCGCCGGCCAGCGCGTTCGACAACGTCTGGCCCTCGAGCAGCAGCACATGGATACGCTGCAATACCTGGCGCGCCTCCGGGTCGCGGTTTTTGGCGATGAGAATGGCGATCGCTTCGACCAGTCCCATACCCGCGTCGAGCAGCGCCAGCAGCTCTTGGCCGAACAGCTGCACCTTGAAGCGCGACGCGCCGCCGGCGCGCCAGCGCAGGCGCGACGCGCTCAGCGACAAGACGGTCATGCCCTGTTCGGCGGCCTTGCTGCGCGCGCCAGCCTCATCCGCGGCGACGCAGCGCAAGCGCGTGACGCCATTGAGCGGATGGTAAACCTTCAAATTGAAATCCATCTTCCGCGCATCCCTTCGCCCCCGTCAGTTTGAGATATCGGCGGCCTCGCCGGAGCCGCCGGGCTTGCCATCGCGGCCATAGGAGTAAAGATCGTATTCCCCGCGCGTGCCGGGATGCCGGTAGACATAGGCGTGCCCCCATGGATCTTTCGGCACCGGCTTGGACAGGTAAGGGCCGGCCCAGCTGGCCAGGCCGGCCGGCTTGGCATGCAGCGCCGCCAGGCCGGTCTCGGAACTGGGAAAGCTGCCGACGTCGAGACGATAGGCCACCAGCGCCTTTTGCAGCGCGTCGACCTGCGCCTTGGTCGCCTTGATCTCGGACTTGCCAACGGCGCTGAAGTAGTTGGGGGCGACATACCCCACCAGCAGCCCGATGATGACCATGACGACGAGCAATTCGAGCAGCGTGAATCCCGCGCTGGACGCGCTTCGACCGCGCGCGATCGCCCCCTGCGCCCGGCGATATCGTGATTGTTGCTTCATATTCCCGTCCAAACAGTTGTGTAGCGCGTGATTTGCCAAGCTTGCCCCCTTGGTGGGCGTGGCAAAGTCTCTGTCAACTGTAACAAAACGGCAACTATCAGTTTTCATAGTTGCGTAACGTCTGTTCCACGCCACAGCGCACGCCCCGCGTCGCCCCTGCTCCATATGGAAACGCGGGTAAAAACCTTGTCAATTCTTTATTAATGTTAATTAATTGTTCGTTATATAATATATCAACAGTATCAATTTACTATTAACGTCTCTTGATTGGTGAAGGAAATTGGTGACTGTTCAGCCGCTATGCGGCAAGCGGGATAGGATTACCGTTGAAGGCCCGGAGCAGAACCTCAAGCATGCCATGGCCTTGCTTGC
>NZ_JBJXIB010000217.1:0-4558 GCF_046115965.1 Janthinobacterium sp. CG_23.3
TGATGCTGATTGTAGGGGAGGTAGCTCGTCGTCATTCGACAAGTTTACCTCGTCCCCATTCCGATTGCATCAGTTTCTGCCGCGCAGACTCCTAGGCTGCCTCATTTTTTTGTGCACAGAGGATCTCCGCCACCTTTAAGAGTCCATCTGCCCCACCTTTAAGTCCTCAAAACATATTGCCATATTGCGATTTGGGAGTTGGCGATCGCGATGTCAGACGTATCAAGGGGGAAACGCCAGTTCGCCAGTTCGCCCCGGGCAGGGAAACGCGCCACGCCTACCAAAGGGCCTATCTCCTGCAGAGCTTCGGCCAATGGACCCGCTGCGTCACTAGCACCTGCGAGCTGCGTTGAGTGCGGCGTTTCGACGCCGACAACGACTGACCCAACGCCGAGCCGCGCTAGAGCCGCAAGGACGGCGATGCTAATGTCGCCGTGCCGCAGGTATCAGCAGCACTAGCGCTGAACATGCCTGGCCGGCAAACAAAGCGGCTCGCTCCAACGCGGGCTTTTGCATATTACTTAGCGCGCTGCAGGGATGGATCGCCGCTCAAGGCAAACGGCATGGCCCTGGCCCACCGGTTGGAAGAAAGCGAAAACGTCAGCGAGCGGACATAGTGATACCACCCAGCAGGCACATACAGGAGGTCGCCTGGATTGACGATACATTCGATCATGGTTGCCTGGCGCGCAAGCGGGAACTTCTCAAAATCCGGCGCTTCGGGGTTGAACGGCGAGCCGAACAGGATGGCATTCGCCTCGCTGGGGTAGAGGAATTCGTCGTGGTGGGGCGGCGACAGGAAAATACGCTTGCTGCCCCAGATCTGCGCGAATATATTATCGTCGTAATCGCAATGCAGCGGCGTCACCGTTCCTGCGGGGCCTAGCCAAAATCGCGGCGGTCCCATTTTGTCAAAATACGCGGGCCAGTGGCACATGCTGTTCAATTCGCGTAGTTCAAGATTGCCCAGATAGGGCGGCAGGTCTTCGCTACCAGTAGCGACCAGCTCAAGATACTCCAGCATTGTCATATCCTGCATGGCCCGGTCGGGCGCGAAGGCCGTGTTGATATAGTCGCCCACCCGCGCGCGCACCGGCACGTGGCTAAAGCGCTCGCGCAGCGTTTGCGGCGTCAGGGCGCACAGCGGCCAGCGGTTCACCACCCCGGTGATCAGGAATGGCGAGCCTTTTTTGGCCAACGTACGGAACGCCGCGGCGTCGAGCCTGCCCATGCGCGGCACTTCGGAAATAGCCGGAACGTCGCGCCCGACGCGCTTTATCGCCGCACGCATTTCCTGGATTGACGTGACGCCGCGCACCTGCGCATCCTTGCGCTCCCGCGCCTGCTTTTTGGCGATGGCATCCTCTGGCGACGTAGACTCCGGCAGCACTATGGGCGGCGGCAAGCGTGGCGGCACGCGCACTTGATTAGCAGCCACCGAATTTTTCTCTTTTGACATAAACCTTCATTCACTATCTTCTCGTTGCTACCGCACCAGCAAACAGGCACGAAAAAACCGCTAGTTTACCACTTTGCCGAGACGGAAAAACGATGTGCGGAAGACGCGGCGACGGTCCAGCCTGCACGGGCGCCGGGCATCGATCCAGCAGCCGTTCTACTTGTGTCAGAATATCGGCAACGACAACGTTGTTGTACAAACTGCGGTCCCGCCCAGTTTGACTTTGAGGAAGCACATGCAAAAATTAATTTCAGAATTGACTAGGTTATACCTTCCGGCCGGCACCTTGTCGCCAGAGGTGCTGGCGCAGCACGTGCTGGGCCAGACTACCCTTGCCGTCAATCTGACAACGGACGATGGCCTGACCCGCGCCATGGTAATCGCCTTCGACAAGATGGGCGATAGCGAGGACGCGCAGCACTGGAGCCTGTTGTGCGCAGTCGCGAATGCCTTCCAGGCTGAACTCGGCTTCCCGGCGCCGGCGGTGAGTATCTCCGGCGCTAACGGTTATGCCCTTTGGCTGTCGCTGGAGACGCCCGTTGCAGCGGCCCAGGCGCAACGACTCCTGGAACTGCTGCGCAGGGCGTACTTCCCGGACATCGACCTTCGTCCTGAAACGGTCAGCGCGCCGGTCGAGTTGCCGCCTTGCCTGCACCAACGCACCGGCAAGTGGGCGGCGTTTATCCACCCGGGCATGGGCGCTTCCTTCGCCGACGAGTCGGGGCTGGAGATGGCGCCGCCCTTCGCCGGACAAGCCGCGTTTCTAACGGGCTTGCACAGCATTAGCGAAGCGCAGTTCAGCCAGGCCCTGGTCAGACTCGAACAGTCGCACGGTGCCGCGCCGGTGGTGCGCGCGCAGGCGCCCGTGCGTGCTGCGGCTGCAGACGGCTTGCTGCTGAAGGACGCAACGCTGGAGGACATCGTCAAATTCCTGCATTCGAAAAATATCGAGCCGACATTCCGCCATCTGATCCCGGGAAAATGATCGCTGCCCGCCTGTATTTATCGCTCGGTAAAAACAGGCCGGCCGCACGCATAAGGATCAGCCCTCAGTGCTGGCCCGCCATAATAGGCCTGAGCGACTGGGCATCGACTTTCAGCGCGAAGTAGGTCCATATGCCGCCAAGAAGATCGGCAACCCCGAAGAGAATGATCATTGGATTGGCCAGGCCGATGACAGCGAAGGCAGTGAAGGCCACGAAGACCACGAAGCGCGTGTACACCGACGCTTCCAAAAACGGCTTGTTTTCGTGCTTGGCTGCGACCCACGCATAGACGCCTATCATGAATGCGATAACTCCCACGACGTGAATCCAGACCTCGGAGGTTGGCGGAAGCAGAAAAATCGACAGTAAAAAATTCGGCGCGACGACTAACACGGCACCAACGATGAACAAATAAATGGCGAAGACCTTGGCGCTGAACGCAGACTTGGACATGTTTTCCTATGGTTATGAAGGGATGCGAGACGTGCGATGAGGGTCTAACTTTGATGTAAAGGTCCAAACTATTGGAAATATCTCCGGCATAGTTATGTATGCGATCTTTCTTCGGCGATTGAAATAATTTCAAATAGACAACCTAGACGACTTTAGCACACCCAGAGAAGAAAACGCAAACACACCTTCCAGCATAATGTGCTGCGCGTACCGACGGAAGAACCACTTCTGGCGGCAGGCACTGAATAAGCCAGAGCAGACGCACGGCGCGGCGCCGGTAGTGCGCGCGCAGGCGCCCGAACGCGTTGTGGTTGCGGACGGCTTGCTGCTGGAGGACGCAACGCTGGAAGACATCGTCAAACTCCTGCATCCGAAAGGTATCGAGCCGACATTCCGGCATCTGATCCCGGGTAAGTGATCGCCGCCAAGCTATATTTGTCGCTCGGCAAAGATAGGGTTCCCGGCCGGTCGTATGCATGAGGAATTTGCATGACGAGCTAAACTGTCAGGATCGGACAGTTGCCGCGGAAGATACGGAGAGCCGCCCCAACACCCCATCGACCATTTGTCGCAGCTGCTTCCAGTCTGCCGGCGTCTCAAATGTATCGAGCCTGTGTACTGCTTCATTACGAAGGCTCATGAGACGTCTGGCCGATTCATACTCGTCAAAAGAGAGCATACCTGTAGAGTAAGCTTTATTTAAAAAACTAAGGTCACTGCAATTCTGGACGTCCAAGCCTTCATTCAAAGCAAGAAGCCGTAACGCGGACAGATAGACCATCCACAGTTTTGGCAAGACCAACGTTGCCAATTCCGGTTTTTCAGCCACTCGGTCGATGTTTCGAAGGTGTTCTTGAATTTTTTCAATACTCACGCTGCTAGTGCCGTTCGGATCATGCTCTTGCAGATCCGCCTCATCGACGGTAACAAGCAAGAATCGCCAACCAGGGTGCCGTTGCACCTCTCGATCCAGACGGAAATAGGCGTCTGAATCTATCTTGGCGCCAGCTGACTTCACCTCAATGATGATTTTATCGTCTCCTTTTATCGCAAGTATGTCAGGTCGATAGTTTCCTATCGCGAAAGGAAGCGCTGAACTCTCTGGGTTTAAAGTGACAACATAGCCCTGTTCTTCGTAGCGCTTCGCAATCAGCCGCTCACTACGATGACCATTTATTATGTTCATGTCAGTTCCTTCGCAAGGTCGGATGAGTCGGAAATCGCAACGTAGACGCACGTTTCACCATCAATGATTGCTTGGGCAAGTATACGAGGTAGTCCGCTTATGGCGTTTGGCTCGTTTAATAGGCGCATATGGGCAGAAACGTCCAGGATCATTGAATCATCGGCGTAGATAAGGGCGCACAGAGCATCTTGCACGGGCTTGACGAAATTATTGATATCACCTGGCTTGGGATCATCCGACAAATACACCATAGTAAATTTCAGAGGATAATTTTGCAAAGGCTTCGCTGGCCAAGCGGCCATTGCCCGTCCATAAACATAATCACGCCAAGCGTCTCTGTTAGGCGAGTGCTTCGTCTGATGAGACACGGGGCGCCGGGCAATCCACCGAACTTAAGGATATCGCCTCCACTCGGCGAAAATATTTCACATAGTTCTTGACAAGACTGCGGCTGCGCGCGGTCGCCGCCCTGCT